>CAMLKX010000128.1 GCA_946480515.1 uncultured Sphingomonadaceae bacterium
AGGACGAAGGCGCCGGCGACCAGGGCATCATGTTCGGCTTCGCCTGCGACGAGACTCCGGACCTGATGCCGGCGACGCTCGATTACAGCCATAAGATCCTGCAGAAGATGGCGCAGGACCGTCATTCCGGTGCCGCTCCCTTTCTTGAGCCCGACGCCAAGAGCCAGGTCACCTTGCGGTTTGAGGATGGCCAGCCGGTCGAGGCCACCGCGATCGTCGTCTCGACGCAGCATGCAAAGGGCTATGACGAGGGACAGAAGGAAGCCGACCTTCATGCCTATGTGAAGCAGGTGGTCGCCGATGTGCTCCCCGCCGGGCTGTTGTCGCAGAATACCGTCTACCACATCAACCCGACCGGCAGCTTCGAGATCGGCGGCCCGGACGGCGACGCCGGGATCACCGGCCGCAAGATTATCGTGGATACCTACGGCGGTGCGGCAGCCTACGCTGCGCGCTATCTAGCGAAGAACATCGTTGCCGCCGGGTTCGCCCGGCGCTGCACGATCCAGCTGGCCTATGCGATCGGGGTGTCGGAGCCGCTATCGCTCTACGTCGATACTCACGGCACCGGCAAGGTCGCCGACGACAAGCTGGAAAGCGCGATCAAGCGGATCGACAAGCTCGGGCGCCTCACCCCGCGCGGGATCCGCACCCTGCTCAGCCTCAACAAGCCGATCTACCAGGCGACGGCCGCCTATGGCCACTTCGGGCGCAAGGCGGACGGCGACTTCTTTCCGTGGGAAAAGACCGACCTGGTCGAGGATATCAGGGCAGCGCTCAGCTAGGTCACGCGAAGGGTAAGCGCGCCAGACGATGTCCTCCAGCTCCGGCGATCCGACCACCCTCAACCGCCTCTATGGCCGATCGAGCGGCCACAAGCTTCGTGCCGGCCAGCAGGAACTCGTCGACGAGCTGCTGCCCCAGATTGCCGTACCGTCAGACGGTGAGCTGAATTCGAGCCGGCTGTTTGGTGACGATCGGCCGCTGCATTTGGAAATCGGCTTCGGCTCCGGCGAACATCTCGCTTACCGCGCGGATTTGCTGCCCGATCATGGCTTCATCGGCTGCGAACCGTTCCTGAACGGGGTGGCGGCGGCCCTGCGGCATGTTCAGGACCAGCATTTGGCGAACGTCCGCATCCACATGGGCGATGCGCTGGACGTGCTGCGCCGGCTTCCTGATCAGTCGCTGACCATGGTCTACCTGCTTCACCCGGACCCGTGGCCGAAGGCCCGCCATGCCAAGCGGCGAATGATGAACGATGGCCCGCTCGGCCTGATCGCGGCCAAGCTGAAGCCGGGCGGCGAGCTGCGGATGGCGACCGACGATCCGACCTACCTCAACTGGTCCTTGATGGTCATGCAGCGCCATCGTCATCAGTTTGAATGGGTCAACTGCAAGCCGGGTGAATGGCTGGAATACCCATCAGGGTGGATCGAGACCCGCTACGCCGCCAAGGCGCGCAGGCAAGGGCGAACCCCGCACCAGTTCCGCTATCGGCGGCTCGGCTAGCGTGGTTTCCGCTCGAGTCGCGGCGCGCGAACGCGAGCAGTCCGTCGAGCCAGGCGATCTCGGTGGAGCCGCCATCCTCCAGGAGGTAGATTTCGCCGCGCGGTCCCTGCTCGACTTCGCGGATGCGCGCCTTCATCGGCCAGTGATCGGCCTTTTTCGCGGTGCTTCCGTCGATGTCAGCGCGGACCAGCGCCTGACCCGAAAGAGTGCCGAACAGCACATCACCCCGCCACTCCGGAAATAGGCCTCCTGAATAGACGATCATTCCGGCAGGCGAGATTGACGGCGTCCACCAGAGCTTGGGAGCTTCGAACTCCGGCTTTGTGTCATGGTCGGGAATCGGGAAGCCGCCATATTGACTGCCGTTGGAAACGGCGGGCCAGCCATAATTCTTGCCCTGCTCAACAAGGTTCAGTTCGTCTCCGCCTTGCGGCCCCATTTCCGTCGCCCACAAACGCCCGTCCGGGGCGAACGCCAGTCCGAGCACGTTGCGATGGCCGATCGAATAGTGGGATCGCCCAGCGGTGACAGGAACTCCCTCGGCCGTGAGGTGAATGATCTTGCCGAGGTCGGCCGTCTTATCCTGTGCCGGGTCTCCCTTCTGCCGGTCTCCTGACGAGAGGAACAGCGAACCGTCCTTCGCAAAGGCGATTCGATGGGAGAAATGCCCGTTGCCGCTCACCTTGGGACGTTGCCGCCAGATCACCTGAAAGCCCGTCAGGCGGGCCGTGTCGCCCTTGATCTCCAACTGGCCATAGCCCATCGCCGCGCCGCTGGTGCCGTTCCCACCGGCTTCGGCGAACGTCAGATAAATCCGGCGGTTGGCCACGAACTCTGGGTGGGGGACGACATCGCCGAGACCACCCTGCCCCGCGACCAGCACCTTGGGCACCCCGCTGACCGCGATCCGCTTGCCGTTTGCCACATCAACCAGCCACAGCCGTCCCTCCCGCTCGGTCACAAGCGCCAGGTTGGTGAGCGGAAGCCCGCTGCCCGGAAGGAAGCTCATCGCCCAGGGGGTGCTAAAATCCGCAACCGCTGTTGCCGTGAACGGCTTTTCCGGCGTCGGCTGTGTGCCGCCCTGCCCGGACGCATCGGATGCCGAGCAGGATAGAAGAAGGAGCAATGCCGCCGCGGCTTGCGTTCGTAGCCAGCCCCGTTGAAGGTTTCGCTTGTGCATCCTGTCGCTCTCCTGTCGTTGACCACGGCTACTCCACCTTACGAGATATCGCAGGAACAGGCGAAAGCGACCGCTCGCGACCTCTACGCTGGACGCAAGGAAATGTTCGATCGACTGTCGGGGGTGTTCGACAATGCCGGGATCGAACGCCGGCAATTGGTTGCCCCGCTGGAGTGGTATTCTGGTGATCATGGCTGGGGCGCGCGGAACGCCTTGTATCTAGAGGCCAGTGAAGCCTTGTTCCTGGAAGTCGCGCAAGATGCCATCCGCGAGGCCGGGCTGAGTCCTTCCGACATCGACGGAATCGTCAGCGTTTCGACGACCGGGATCGCCGCCCCAAGCCTCGAAGCACGCATCGGCGCGCGTCTGGGGATGCGGTCGGATGTCCGGCGGCTCCCCTCGTTCGGCCTCGGCTGCGCCGGCGGAGTGACCGGCCTAGCAACCGCGGCTCGGCTGGCGGCGGCGGAGCCCGGAAGCAATTGGCTGTTCGTCACTATCGAGACCTGTTCGATCTCGATCCGCCTCGACAGCGATGACCCGGCAGCGATTGTCGCGACCGCGCTGTTCGGCGACGGTGCCGCGGCCGCCGTGGTCCGCTCCGGCACAGGAGGAGTGGCAACGATTGAAGCCGCGGCCGAGCAATGGTGGCCGGACACGCTCGACATCATGGGGTGGCGAATTGAGGATCCGGGCTTCGCCGTCGTATTCGATCGCGCGATCCCGCCGTTCATCGACGCAAACCTTGCCTCGGCGGTTGACGCGATGCTCGCGCAAATGAACCTGCCCTACACCTCTATCGACCGGCTCTGCTGCCATCCCGGCGGGGCCAAGGTGATCACCGCGATCGAACAGGCAATGTCGCTTCCGGAAGGGGCACTCGATCTTGAGCGGCAGGTGCTGCGCGACCATGGGAACATGAGCGCTCCGACCGTGCTGTTCGTGCTCAAGGCACTGATCGACCGCGGCCTGCCGAACCGGACGCTGATGACCGCATTCGGTCCGGGCTTCACCTGCTCGTCGATGCTGCTGAGTAAGCCATGATCTGGCAGGCGGTCGCGATCCTCGGCTTTGTCACCCTGCAACGACTGGCTGAGCTTCATCTGTCGCAAGTGCACACTCAGCGCCTGCTCGCCTCCGGAGGACATGAGGTCGGCGCGGCTCACTACCCGCTGATCGTTGCGGTCCATGCGGCCTGGCTGGCGGCGCTGTGGTGGTTTGCACCGGGCCGGCCAATCAATCTCGCCCCGCTTGCCCTCTTCCTCCTGCTGCAGCTTGGCCGCGTCTGGGTGATCCGGAGCCTGGGGGAGCGCTGGACGACCCGGATCATCATTGTTCCGGGAGAGCCGCTCGTACGGCGGGGTCCGTACCGGTTCGTGCGCCATCCCAATTATCTGGTGGTGGCTGGCGAGATTGCGGTTCTTCCGCTCGTGTTTGGGCTCACGCAGGTGGCACTGATTTTCACTCTCCTCAATGCCGCCGCTATGGCAATCCGAATCCGGACCGAGGAGCGCGCGCTGCGCGGCTGAGACTTTGCTTGCGCGGTTCGGCGCTCAGGACTATATCGCCGTCACTCCTCGACATCGCTGGATGGTGAGGCTGGTCCGGGGAAGTTCCGGGGCGGCACGAGAGGGTTCGAGTTCCAGGGATCGAATGAACGCTGACACTGCTGCACTGACTGAACTGATCGAGCCTGAGGTCAAACGCCTCGGTTATGATCTGGTGCGCGTGGCGATGACCGGCGGGCGTAGCGATCCGACCTTGCAGATCATGGCCGAACGGCCGGATACGCGGCAATTGTCGCTCGAAGATTGCGAGATCATCTCCCGCCGGTTGTCGGAGTTCCTCGATGAGAAGGACCCGATCGACGAGGCCTATCGGCTCGAGGTCAGCTCCCCGGGAATCGACCGGCCGCTGACCCGGCCGCAGGACTATGCCGATTGGGCCGGCCACGAAGCGCGGCTTAAGCTTGCGGAGGCGGTGGACGGAGCCAAGCAAATCTCCGGCCAGGTCGAGGGGATCGATGGCCAGACGGTGCGAATCGCAACGCCCGCGGGTCGGCGCGAGGTTCCGTTCAGCGCGATTGCCTCGGCCAAGCTGCTGCTGACCGACAAACTCATCAACGCAACCGCGCCGATCAGCACCGAAGGCGCCGATCAAATTGAGGCTGAGCCCGTCCGGGAGACGGGATCATCGAAATTTCAGGAAGTAGAGGAAGATTAATGGCCACAGCAGCTCCAACCGTTGCGTCCGCCAACAAAGCCGAACTGCTGGCGATCGCCGACAGCGTCGCGCGCGAGAAGCTGATCGATCGCACGATTGTGATCGAGGCGATGGAGGATGCGATCCAGCGGGCGGCTCGCGCGCGCTATGGCGCCGAGAATGACATCCGCGCCAAGCTCGATCCTCAGACCGGCGACCTTCGCCTGTGGCGCGTGCTCGAAGTGGTCGAGGAAGTCGACGATCATTTCAAGCAGGTCGACCTCAAGGGCGCGCAGAAGCTGAGCAAAGATGCGGCGCTCGGCGACTTCATTGTCGATCCCCTGCCTCCGATCGAGTTCGGCCGGATCGCAGCCCAGGCCGCGAAGCAGGTCATCTTCCAGAAGGTTCGCGATGCCGAGCGGGAGCGGCAGTTCGAGGAGTTCAAGGACCGCGCCGGCGAGGTCATCACCGGTGTCGTCAAGCGCGTCGAATTCGGCCACGTGGTGGTCGATCTCGGCCGCGCCGAAGGCGTGATCCGCCGCGATCAGCAAATCCCGCGCGAGATGGTCCGCGTCGGCGATCGCGTCCGCTCGCTGATCCTGCGCGTCACGCGCGAAACTCGCGGGCCGCAGATCTTCCTGTCGCGGGCGCACCCCGACTTCATGAAGAAGCTGTTCGCGCAGGAAGTGCCGGAGATTTACGACGGCATCATCGAGATCAAGGCCGCCGCCCGCGATCCGGGCAGCCGCGCCAAGATCGGCGTCATCAGCCACGACAGCTCGATCGACCCGGTCGGCGCCTGCGTCGGCATGAAGGGCAGCCGCGTC
>CAMLKX010000129.1 GCA_946480515.1 uncultured Sphingomonadaceae bacterium
ACCGGCATCAACGCCTCGAACCCGATCTGGGAGATCGGCGACGCCTTCGGTCGCAACTCGGTCAGCGCCAACATCACCGACCAGTCGGGCGACGCGGTCACCAACAAGGGCGACGGCAACGCCGACTTCAACGAGCCGCGCTTCGGCGTCGATCCCTCTCGGCAGGTCGGCGAAATCTGGTTCGAACCGCCGGAAGATCATCCACTCGACGTGATGGCGAAGTATCTGTTCACGTCGGAGCGGCTGTCGATCCAGGTTCACCCGGACGACGCGACTGCCCGCCAGCGGGGCTATCCGCGCGGCAAGGATGAGTGCTGGATCATCCTCTCTACCGAGCCGGGCGCGGAACTCGGCATCGGGACGCTCAAGGCGATTGACGCCTCAGCGCTGATCGAAGCGGCGGAGGATGGCAGCATCGAATCCATGATCGATTGGCGTCCCGCAAAGCCGTTCCAGTTCATCTACAACCCGGCTGGGACGGTACATGCGCTTGGGCCGGGCCTCACCGTTCTCGAAATCCAGCAAGCGGTCGATCTCACCTACCGCCTCTATGACTACGGCCGGCCGCGGGAACTCCACCTCGCGGAGTCGCGCGACGTGGTTGAGCCGCGCCCCCACCATCATCCCGCGGATCGCCTGATCGATCCCACGCATACTCAAATCCTTATCGAAGGACCACACTTCGGCGTCGCCTGGTGCGCCGGCTCCGCCCCTCCGCTTCCGTCAGCTCGTGACATTCAGCTCCTGCCAATCGACGCACCGGCCGAGGTTGCCGGAGTCGAGATCAAGCCGGGCGAATGCGCCCTCGTCGACAATCCGTCGGCCATTCGGTCGAACGGAGCCTATGTCCTCGCCTGGTCGGTGCCCGGCTGAGCATTCGAGGCTGCCATTGGCGGCCAACCATCACATCGCCGATTCTCCAGTGAGTTCCAGCGCTTATCGAGCAACCTCGGCCCTGTCGGTGCGTTCAGCGGGCTCCCCCAAAGACGAGGACGAGATATGCTTGGCAGAAGCGACGAAATCGAAACCCTGAACACCCTCACGGCGACGCTGATCGACAGCGTGACTGGCTTCCAGGACGCAGCAGACAATATCGAGAATCCTGCTCTTCAGCAGCGGTTCCGGGACTGGGCCCAACGGCGGGAACGGGTTGTCGAAGACCTCCGCGCTGAGGTCGCCCGTCTCGGCGGAGATGCGCGTGACTCCGGCTCAGTGCTGGGGAAGACGCACCAGCGCTTTCTCGACATCAAGGCGGCGGTCACCGGCCGTGATGAAACCGCGATCATCAACGAAGTCGAGCGTGGCGAAGACTATCTCAAAGGCAAGTTCGAGGGCGCATTGTCTGGGACGGAATTGTCACCGGAAAGCCGGGCAACGCTCGAACGGGCTTATCAGTCGGTTCGGCAGGGCCATGACGAGGTCAGCCAGCTGAAGCATTCGGTTAACGGCTGACGAGAATTGAAGAACTGCGCGGGGTGGCTCTTGTCGGGCGCACCCCGCGTTCAGTTTGAACATCGGCGGCTGGTGGAGCTGAGGGGAATCGAACCCCTGACCTCTGCAGTGCGATTGCAGCGCTCTCCCATCTGAGCTACAGCCCCGCGCCTCGGCTGGCGGTTCCATAGCCGCGCCTTCGGGCCCGCGCAACTCCGCTTGTCAGCGAAACGTCCCGGCTCCGGCTGGGTCGATCGTCGGAACGGCGAGACGCCGAAATCGTTGAAATTTCTACCTGATGGGCGGCTTCGCCCGACCAAATCATGTGGAGGTAACGATGGCGTACAACCGATACGATCAGCGCCGCGGGTGGCGCGAAGGCGAGGCCCGAGGACGGCAAGGCTCGGACCGCTGGAGAGGCGGTAGTTCGGAGAATGAAGACCGCGACCGCGGGTTCTTCGAGCGGGCAGGCGATGAGATCGCCAGCTGGTTCGGCGATGAGGAAGCAGACCGCCGACGCCAGCGTGACAATATGGATCGCTACCGCGAAGACGAGCCCGGTGATTATCGCGGCCGCTCAAGCTGGGGCCGTCAGGAGGACGACCATGGCCGGTTCGGCGGCGGCCAGAGCTATGGACGCGGACGGGACGCCGAGCGCGATTATGGCCGCGGCTACCGGCGCGGCGGCGGCGAGTCCGGTGGGTTCAGTTCAGGGCCGCGTTATGCCGAAGGTCGTGAAGGTGGCTGGGCCGGTGGCGCTGGCTCATCGCAGTTCGACCAGCGCCGCGAACAGTTCGGCCGCCGTGATTATTCGTCGACCGGCGGCGGCGATTATCGCCCATTCTCCGGCGACGTCGGGCGATCGGACAGCTGGCAGGACCGCTATTATGGCGGAACCTCGCCCGGCTACCGCAGCAGCGCAGAAGAGTATGAGGCCGAGCGTGGCGCGGGCCGGTTCACGTCCGGCCGTCACGACCCGCACTATCACGAATGGCGGCAGCGCCAAATCGAGTCCCTGGATCAGGACTATGATGACTATCGCCGCGAGAACCAGTCACGGTTCGAGGATGAGTTCTCGACATGGCGCGGCAATCGCCAGACCAAGCGCCAGATGCTCAGCCAGGTGCGCGATCACATGGAGGTTGTCGGAAATGACGACGAGCATGTCGGCAAGGTCGACCGGGTTTCCGGCGATCGGATCATCCTGACCAAGGGCGACGATCCGAGCGGCCGTCATCACTCGCTGATGTGCACACTGGTCGAGCGGGTTGAAGGCGATCGCGTGATCCTCAACACGACTGCCGAGAAGGCCAGGCAGCAGTGGCGCGACGATGATCGCGAACGCGCTCTGTTCGAGCGGGAAGACCAGGGCAGTGCCGGTCCCGGAATTCTCAACCGGAGCTTCTCGGGCACCTACCGCTAGATTGCTTCAGTAATAGCTCGGAAAGCCCGGCCGGAAACGGCCGGGCTTTCTTGTGACGGTCAAATGGTGGCGCAAGCCGCAGGATCGCCGGTCCGCAGTCCGGTCTGGAGCGCCTGCATCCGCTGGGCCGAACTTCCGTGAGTGAAGCTTTCCGGAACGACAACGCCCTGACTCTGTCGCTGGAGGGCATCGTCGCCGATCGCTTCCGCGGCTCTCAAGCCCTCTTCGATGTCGCCAGCCTCAAGCAGGTTCTGGTCTCGGGCAGCCCACACACCGGCAAAACAATCAGCCTGAAGCTCGACCTTGACCTGGACGGCATTGCCCTCAGTCCGGCTGGCGCGGGACTGAAGTTCCTGCGATCGATCGAGCGTGCCAAGCAGATGCTGGACATGGTGGCCGACCTCGTGGGCGATCACATACGCCATCGCGAAATCACCGGGAGCGCCGTACCGCTGCGACAGCTCGTTGAAGAAGCCGGTATCGAGGTAGATGCTTTGATCGGTCGGGCAGTAAAACGGACCCATCGCAGCCTGGGCTGCGCCGCAGCCGGATTGGCTTCCGCCCGAATAGAAGACGAGCGTGGTCGGACGGTACTGCTGTCCGTTTGCGGCGAAGATGTCGCTCCACCTCCGCTCAGTCGAACCAAGCACGCGCAGCATCACATCGCGCAGCGCCGGATCGAGGGTCGACTTGCCCGACGTGGCCTGCTGGCCCGGACCGGTCAGTAGGCCACCGCCGCCACCCAAGCTGGACAGGACGCAATAGCCAAGCAGGAGGACCAGCACTCCGACGATCCCGAACCGGCTGGCAACCAGGCCGAGGATCATGCCCGCTCCCCCGCCAAGGTTGAGCCCGCCGCCGCCCTGCCCAGTACGGTCCTGGAAATGCGAACTGGGGTCTTCGTCGCCTAATCGCATGGTGCAGCCTCCTTCGCGTCCAATGCCCAAGAGCCGTTACGGTTGCAAAACCCGGCTGCTGCGGCGATCAACGCCCCATCTCCACAAAAGGGAAGCGCGATGTTCCTCAAGGGCAAGTCTGCGATCGTTACTGGCTCTACTTCCGGGATCGGGTTGGCGATTGCAAAGGCACTGGCCGGCGAAGGCGCAAGCGTCATGATCAATGGCTTCGGCGAAGCGGACCAGATCGAGCAGGAGCGCAAGGCCATCGAGCAGGCGAGCGGAGCTCCTGCTCTTTATGACCCTGCGAACATGGAACGGCCGGAGGAGATCACGGCCATGGTTGCCCGTTGCGAAGCCGAGCTTGGCGGGCCGGACATCATCGTCAACAACGCCGGGATTCAGCACGTCGCGAGGATTGAGGAATTTCCGGACGACAAGTTCGAGGCGGTGATCCGGATCAATCTCAACTCCGCCTGGTACATGATGAAGGCCGCTGTTCCGCGGATGAAAGCCAAGGGGTGGGGCCGGATCATCTCGACCGCATCCGCCCATTCGCTCACGGCCAGTCCGAACAAGAGCGCCTATGTCATGGCGAAGCATGGCATTGCCGGACTGACGAAGACGATTGCGCTGGAGACGGCGACAGCGGGGATCACGGTCAACTGCATCTCACCAGGTTATGTGTGGACTCCGCTGGTCGAAAAGCAGATCCCCGACACGATGAAGACGCGGGGAATGACGCGCGAGCAGGTGCTCAACGATGTGCTGCTGTCCGCACAGCCGACCAAGCAGTTTGTCACTCCCGAGCAGGTTGCCGAGTTCGCCTTGTTCCTGTGCACCGATTCAGCCGCCTCGATCACCGGCGCCAACCTCAGCATGGATGGCGGCTGGACTGCACAATGAACCGAACCGCCCGCCTTCCGATCCTGATTGCGGCAGTCGCCCTGCTCGCTGGTTGCGCATCTGCTGGGGGAGGGGGATCGGTCGCTGGCGGCGGGGCTGCGCAATGGCGTTCGGTCGCCACCGATCAGGATCGCGAACGGCTGCGGGACTGGCGTGGGGCCTGGATGAAGGCTCTCTCCGCTGCTCGCGCTGGAGGGCATTCAGCGGATCTTGAGCGCGAAGGCGTCCTGCTTCAGCCGGACGCGGCGCTCGGGGGAGGTTCCATTCCCAACGGAACGTATCGCTGCCGCACCATCAAAGTCGGCGCGAGGTCGGCTGGCCTGCTCAATTTCGTGAGCTATCCGGCGTTTCGCTGCCGCATCCGGCAGGAACAGGACGTGCAGGGCTTTGCGAAACTGAGCGGATCGCAACGCCAGGTCGGACTGATCTTCCCCGGCGACCAGCTCCGGCAAGTCTTCCTTGGAACATTGGTGCTGGCTGACGAGCGACGCGCGATGCAATATGGCCGCGATCCTGAACGCGATATCATCGGTTATGTCGAGCGGATCGGTCCCAATCGCTGGCGCCTGGTGATGCCCTCACCCAAGTTCGAATCCCTGGTTGATGTCCTTGAGCTGGTGCCTGCCCGCTAGCTTCACTTGCGCCAGCCCCCCGCCCTGTGGCAGCCAAACGGAGTTCAGGTTGAAAACCTTTCTTTGGTGGATCGCCGCCGTGACCTTGTCCGTCCCAGCGAATGCCGCAAGTCTGGCGCCGGCGATCAGAGCCGACCTTCCTGATTTGCTGGCGATTTACCGCGACCTGCATCAGCATCCGGAACTTTCCATGCAGGAAGTTCGGACTTCCGCAATCCTCGCGAGCGAAACGCGGAAGCTTGGGTTCAAGGTGACGGAGAAAGTCGGAAAGACCGGCATCGTCGCGGTTCTCGAGAACGGGCCCGGTCCAGTCGTGCTCATCCGTGCGGACATGGATGCGCTTCCGGTCGTCGAGCAAACCGGCCTTCCCTATGCTTCGAAGACCAAGGCGGTCGCTGCT
>CAMLKX010000130.1 GCA_946480515.1 uncultured Sphingomonadaceae bacterium
TCGGCGCGGCGGTGTTGATGCGGATGCGGAGCGAGCTCGCGCAGCAGCGGATCGAAGCCCGAATTCGGCGGGCGTTAAGCGAATGAACCACTGGCCCTTCGTGATTGCTGCCTACGCCGTCATGGTGCTTGGAGTGGGCGTCTTGCTGATCGGATCGTGGCGGAGGATGCGCCAGACGGAGGAGCAGGCGAACGCTTTGCGCGACCCGCGATGATCCGCCCGAAGCACCAAAGACTTGCGCTCGTCGGAGCCGCGGCGGTGGCCATTCTGGCCGCTGTCCTGCTGGCGATGTGGGGCCTGCGTGATCGCGCCGCCTACTTTTATACGCCATCGGACATTGTCGCGGGCACGGCGGTGTCCGATCGCGGGGTGCGGCTCGGCGGAATGGTCGAGCGCGGATCGTTGCAACAGTTGCCGGACGGTGTGACGGTCCGCTTCACCGTCACCGATGGACGGGCGACCACTCCAGTCGAGTTCCGCGGCATCCTGCCCGATCTGTTTCGTGAGGGCAGTGGTATGGTCGCCGAAGGTCGGCTCAATTCCAGCCGTACGTTCATCGCGGACAATATCCTCGCCAAGCATGATGAACGCTACATGCCGCCGCAGATGGGCGATCTACCCCAGACGAAGGCGGTGGAATGATCGCGGAAGTCGGGCTGGCCTCCCTGTGGCTGGCCGCTGCCCTGTCGATGCTGGTGTTCGGCCTGGGCGTATTTCGCTATCCCGCGGCATCGATCCGGCCGATCGCCGTGGCGCAGGGCGCGCTGACCCTGTTGTCTTTCCTGCTGCTGATCTGGGTGTTCCTGCAGACCGATTTGTCGGTGGAGTTGGTTGCGCGAAACAGCCACAGCGCCAAGCCGTTCATCTACAAGCTGGCCGGAACGTGGGGTAATCACGAGGGCTCGATGCTGCTCTGGGTGACGGTCCTCGCCAGTTCCGGGGCGGCTCTGGCGTTGTTCGAGCGCCGCCTGCCGCAAGCGACTCTCGTCGCCACGCTGATGGCGCAGGCAGCCATCGGGATCGGCTTTTATGCATTCCTGCTGCTGGCTTCCAATCCCTTCGCCAGGCTCGATCCGGCTCCGGTCGAGGGGCTGGGATTGAACCCGCTGCTGCAGGACCCTGGGCTCGCCTTCCATCCGCCGACCCTCTACCTCGGCTATGTCGGGCTGTCGGTGGCGTTCAGCCTTGCCGTCGGAGGGCTGCTCACACGGGAGATCGGGCCGCCGCTTGCCCGAGCCATGCGGCCGTGGGTGCTTGCCGCCTGGGTGCTGCTCACACTGGGGATCACGGCCGGCAGCTACTGGGCTTATTATGAGCTTGGCTGGGGCGGGTGGTGGTTCTGGGACCCGGTGGAAAATGCCTCGTTGATGCCTTGGCTTGCAGCAACGGCCCTGCTCCATTCCATCAATGTCCTGGCGGCCCGGGGCGGTCTTCGCACCTGGACCATCATGCTCGCGGTTCTCGCCTTTTCCATGTCGATGGTCGGCACGTTCCTCGTTCGCTCCGGCATATTGACGTCGGTTCACTCCTTCGCGGTCGATCCGGGCCGCGGGACTTTCATCCTCGTTCTGCTGGCGATCTATGTCGGTGGGGCAGTGGCGCTGTTTGCGTCACGCGCTGCAACGATCCGCGAAGGCGCGCCATTCTCGTTGGTCAGCCGCGAGGGGCTGTTGGTCGTCAATAATCTGCTGCTCAGCGTCATTCTCGGAATCGTGTTCATCGGCACGCTTTATCCGCTGCTCGCGGAGGCCCTGACTGGCGAGAAATTGTCGGTCGGACCGCCTTATTTCAATGCGGTTGCTGGTCCGCTCGCGCTGGTCCTGTTCGCCCTGATCGGCGTTGGACCGCTGTTGCGTTGGCGCCGGGATTCGCGGCCGCTTCTTCGCCGGGTAGGCATCCCGGCAGGCGTGGGAATGACGACATTGGCGGGTGTCTGGCTGGCGGCGCCCAGTTTCGGAATTCTGCCGCTTCTGGGGTTGAGCCTGGCCGCCGCGCTGGTTCCGGCAAGCCTCTCGCCGCTGTTCGCGCGCGACCTGCGGCGTGCACCGCTGGCTTTGTGGGGAATGGTCATCGCGCATCTCGGCGTGGCCGTCGCACTCGCGGGGATGGCGAGCGAGAGCGCCTTCTCGCGTGAGACGCTCGCTTCCGCGCGGGTCGGCGAGACGCTGACGGTTGGCCCCTGGTCGGTGCGGCTGGCCGGGATCGTTCCCGTTGCTGGTCCGAACTGGACCGCGATCGAGGCTCATTTACACGCCACGCGCGGCGGATCGGACCGAGAGCTTCGACCGCAGAGCCGCACGTTCAGCGATCCGCCGACGCAAACCAGCGAAGCGGCCATCAGCACGCTTTTCGATGGCCAGCTTTACACGGTCATCGGTAACGGCGACGCGGACGGCCGCTGGCAGTTACGCCTATGGTGGAAGCCGTTTGTGACGCTGATCTGGCTTGGCGGCGCGCTCATTGGTCTTGGCGGGCTGATCGCTTTGATCGGCCGTGTCCATCGCGACTGGTTTCGCGGAGAACGGTCATGACCCGCTGGTGGCGGTTCATCCCGGCCGTGCTTCTCGCATTGTTCGTGGCGGCCGCGGCTTGGCGGCTGACCGTGCCCCCTGATCCAACCATCCGCTCGCAAATGACCGGAAAGCCAGTCCCGCAGTTCAGCTTGCCACCCGCTGCGCCAGGAAAGGCCGGACTTCGGTCAGAGGACCTCGCGGATGGCAAGCCGAAGCTGTTGAACATTTTCGCGAGCTGGTGCCTGCCGTGCATCGATGAGATGCGACAGCTTGGTCAACTCCATAGCGGCGGCGTCCAGATCGAGGGTATTGCGATCCGCGACGCGCCCGATGATGTAAAGCGCTTCCTTGAACGCAACGGCGATCCCTTCACCCGCATCGGCGCCGATCCAGCCAGCCAGGTCCAGCTTGCGTTTGGCTCCTCCGGAGTTCCGGAGAGCTTCATCGTCGATGGCCGCGGCGTCATCCGGTTCCAGCATGTCGGTCCGATCACCGCCGCTGACCTCCCGCTAATCCGCGCCGAGCTGGAGAAGGCGCGGTGAAGCGTCTGATCTGGCTGCTGCTGCTCGTTGCGTCGCCCGCGCTCGCGGATTCGGCAATGCCGCCGGCGCAATGGGCCAATCGCCAGCTTCCGAATGCGCGCCAGGAGGCCGAGGCTCAGGCGCTGATGCAGACCCTGCGCTGCATCGTTTGTCAGGGCCAGTCGATTGCCGATAGCGACGCCGAATTGGCTGGGGACATGCGCGCCATGGTGCGCGAACGCATTGCACGCGGCGAGTCCCCTAACTCGATCAGGAAGTGGATGATCGAACGCTACGGCGCCTGGATCAGTTTCGTTCCGCCCGTTGAACCGCTGACCTGGCCGTTGTGGGCGGCGCCACTGGCGCTGGTCGCGGCTGGTGCGTGGCTTGCCCGCGGCCGACTGCGGAGAAAGGCCCGATGAGCAGCATCCTGATGCTTGTCGCGCTCGCAGCCATGGTCCTGGCGATGATCCACTGGGCCGGTGTGCAGGGAACCGGCTTTCGATTCGCCGCTGCTGCGCTGCTGGTCGGGTGCGGCTGTTACATGCTGCAGGGACGGCCGGGACTTGCGGGGTCACCCGCAGTTGGCGTGACTTCGCGGCCGCCGCAGCCGCTTTCGGCCCCGCGCCACGCCTTTTTCGGTGAGTTCAACAGCGCGGAACGCTGGCTGATCATCGCCGATAGTTACAGTCGCAGGGGCGACACGGAGAAGGCTGCCGGACTGCTTGGCTCAGCCGTCCGCCACGACCCTCGCAATGCCATCCTATGGACCGGGCTCGGTAATGCGCTGGTAGATCATGCTTCCGGACGGATGACTCCGGCAGCCGAGCTGGCGTTCAAGCGAGCGGCAGGGCTTGCCCCCAATCATCCGGGGCCCTTGTTTTTTCATGGTCTTGCGCTTGGCCGGTCCGGCGACAGGGAGGCCGCACTGACCTTGTGGCACGAGGCGCTCGAGCGGACACCTCCCGGTGCTCCATGGGCCAGTGGGCTGAGGGCCGCGCTGGCCCAAGCGGAGGATCCGGCACTCAGCGCAGAGCAGTAGAAGGAGCTGGCTCAAAAGGCAGCCCAAGCGCGTCGGCCACAGCCTTGTGGCGGACTTTCCCGGAATGGATATTGAGCCCTTCAGCGAGATAGGGGTCCGCTTGCAGTGCCTGCTCAGTCCCGAGATTGGCGAGCTTGAGCGCGAACGGCAGGGTGGCATTGTTCAAGGCAAACGCGGACGTTCGCGCGACCGCTCCAGGCATGTTGGTCACGCAATAGTGGATTACGCCGTCGACGGTGAACACTGGGTCTGCATGGGTTGTCGGACGGCTCGTCTCGAAGCAGCCGCCCTGATCGATGGCGATGTCGACGATCACGCTGCCCCGCTTCATCGTCCGGAGCATTTCACGGCTGACGAGCTTGGGAGCGGCGGCACCGGGAACGAGCACCGCTCCGATCACCAGATGCGCCTTGGATACTGCGGACGCGATCGCTGACTTCGACGCGTAGCTGGTCTTGATCTGACTGCCGAAATGCAGGTCCAACTCCGCCAGCCGGTCGTTGTTGATGTCGTAGATGGTGACGTCGGCACGTTGACCGACGGCGATCTGTGCGGCGTTGATCCCGGCGACTCCGCCACCGAGGATCGCAACCCGGGCAGGAGCGACACCTGGTACTCCACCGAGAAGCACTCCGCGGCCGCCTTGTTCCTTTTCCAGATAATGCGCTCCGACCTGGATCGACATCCGGCCCGCAACCTCGCTCATCGGCTTGAGCAGTGGTAGCACGCCCGCTTTTGAGGTCACTGTCTCATAGGCGATGGCAGTTGCACCGGTCCTCAACAGGGCTTCGGCGAGCGGCTTGTCGGCAGCCAGATGGAGATAGGTGAAGAGGACGTGCGTCGGCTCGAGCAATGCAACTTCTTGCGGCTGGGGTTCCTTGACCTTGATGATCAGGTCGGCGCTGGCGAACACCTCCTTGGCTGAAGGAACGATCGTGGCGCCCACCGCGCGGTAATCCTCATCCGTGAAGTCGATCCCCGCGCCTGCGTTGGTTTCGACGAACACCTCGTGTCCGGCGGCGACGAGGTCCTTGACCGACGGAGGGGTAAGACCCACCCGGTATTCGTGGACCTTGATCTCTTTCGGGACACCGATCCGCATGCTCATCCTCTCCAATCTGACAGGTGCAATCTATAAGGTGCGGGGGAGTGGTTGTCGCTGATTGCCGCTTCGAGAGTCCGGTGCTAGGGCGGCGCGCCGCCGCCGGCGAGGTCGAATGGTAAGGGGTTCGGGCATGCGTCATCATCGCTGCCTTTCAGAAAATCGCTTCACTGCATGAGCGTGACTGCCACCGGGGGTGCCGAGGCGGAGGCGCCCCAGCACATTGCTCACGGGCACGCCCAGGGCTCGCTGGCCAAGCTCGCGGTCGGAGCGATTGGGATCGTCTTCGGGGACATCGGAACGTCTCCAATCTATGCGTTCCGCGAAACCTTCGCCGGTCATCACCAGCTCGCACCCGACGCGCTTCACATCTACGGAGTGCTCAGCCTGATCTTCTGGTCGATGATGATCATCGTGACTCTGAAATATGTCACGGTGATCATGCGTGCCGACAACAAGGGCGAGGGCGGCAG
>CAMLKX010000131.1 GCA_946480515.1 uncultured Sphingomonadaceae bacterium
CTGACAGAAGTTGCCGAGATGATGCGTAAGCATCGAGGGAATTTAGGACAGGTGAGTTCCGGGTTCCAGCCGTCCGGAGCAGAAAATGAAACTGGGCGAAGCGGTCGCCCGCCTCGCCCAGTCCATTTCGATCGTCAGACTTGCTGACGAAGATCTTAGCCGCGTTCGGGTGCCGGCGGCGGCGGCGGCGGAGTCTCGACCGGCGGAGGCGGCGGCGGAGGCTCAACAGCCGGCGGAGGCGGCGGCGGCGGAGGCGGCGGCGGCGGAGGCGGCGGTGCGAAGTTGAAGATCAAGCTCGCCAGCAAGCTGTGCGACTTGAAGTTGATATCGTCCGCGGCCACGGTCACTGTTCCCGTATCGGGGAACAAGATGTCGCCGTCACTGAACGAGACAGTCTCGCTGCCGAAATCAAGGTTGCCGGTGCGGAAGTAGCGATACTTCAGGCCCAGGTCGATGTTCGGCG
Source organism: uncultured Sphingomonadaceae bacterium (assembly GCA_946480515.1). The sequence continues at coordinate 464 of CAMLKX010000131.1, forward strand.
AAATCGCGTAGCGAGTTCCCAAGATCGCCTGCCATGCCCAAGCGCTGTCCTTCTCGCCCGCAGACTTGACCCGAGCACGACCGACACCGAGACCGCCGTAGAAGGAGAGACCGTCTTCATCGCCGAAGTCGAGCAGACCGTTGACCATGAAGGACAAGGCCTTGGTTGAGCCGTCGAGATCAAAGTCATCGTCGACCAGGAAGCCTTCGTCGTCGAGATCATCGAGCGCTTCGGATTCGCCTTCGTCGAGATTGGCCTTCTTCCAGCCCAGTTCGCCCTCAAGGCGGAACATGCCGAAGTCGTAACCGGCGATCATGTCGAGATCGATCCCAGTCTTGTGGTCAAGGCTGATTTCGTCGCTGAAGTCTTCCTCGGTGATCGTCTCGCCGTTATCGAATAGAAATTCCCCGTCGACATCGACGTCGAAATCCTTGGCCCACATGACACCGCCTTCGATGCCGACATAGGGCGCCCCGTCACGAGCGACGGCTGGCGACGCCAGCACGGTCGCCGCTGCCGCGGCCAATAGGTAGTTTCGCATGCGTGTACCCCTTTTCAGTAACAAGATGGCGAGGCTGCAAACCGCCCGATGATCGGAAAGTTTCACCCTCACCATCTGACGAAGCCTATTACGGTCGTGAATCCTTGTCGATTGTGGCTGCGGCGCAACAGGTACATCCTCCCTCGCGGTACAAATGCTTGATTTTCTTAGTCATTGGCCATTCGCCCCGAATTGGACCCGGTCAGCAAATTTCAACCCTGCCCGGCAGGATGATGATGAAGTAGCTTAGTCCGACTTCTGAGTTCCATCTGTTTTCAGACTCAATATTCACGGGTTCCGACGATAATTATCCTCAACCCGCCACAATTAACGACAGTTTGACCGCTCAACTTCAGCTGCCGACACTTGTCTCATCCAACGTCTTGAGCTCGGGCGTCGGAATGCCGGATTCCTGATACTCCGACTGCAGCTCCTCCTTGCGCATCGCCAGTCGCTCGCCCATCAACTTCACGTCGACGTCCGCCTTCTTGGCCTGCGCGAAGATGCCCTCGCCGCCCTTTTCTTCTTCCTTGACGTGATGCTCGATCTGCTCCTGCAGCACCTTGACCTTGGCGTCGTAGAATTCTTCGTCCGGTCCCCCGGCCAGGATCTCCGCCACCAGCACCTTGGCGGAATCATGCTCGACATGAGCTTCTTTCAGCAGATCCTCTTCCACCTTGCCCTCGCAGGCCGGGTAGAAAATTTCTTCCTCAAGAGCGGTATGGATGACGAGTTCCAGGCAGATTTGCTCAGCCAACTTGCGCTTGCGCTCATTGCCCTTCGCCTTTTCAAAGCTGGCGAACAATTCTTCGACTGTCCGGTGGTCCTGCTTCAGCAATGCGATCGCGTCAGGGGTGGTGACCATTTGGCGTCTCCTCAATGAGACGCAATAACCCGGCGGTTTTCCGACTGTTCCCTGCGGAAAGTTAGCCGGTCGAGGTCTGTCGATCTTGCCGGCGCGCAATGCTCGTCGATGAGCCTCCCAGTTCCAGCCAGTCGCGGAACGGCAGATCATAGAGCATGTCCATGACCTCGAACTCGAGCCCCGCCGGCTGATTGGTGCTGCTGTTCCACAGGGCGACCACGCCGCTCTTCTTCTGTGGGTCGAACAGGATCAACGACCGATAACCGTTCACCCCGCCGCGATGACCAACGATCCGATGCCCAGCATAGTCATAGCTTCGCCACCCGTAGCCATAGTGAGCATCATGGACACGCTCGGCGAACTTGCGCATGCGCCGCTGCTCGGTGGGCGTCTTCACCAGCGGAGCATGGATCGTCGTCAACAGCCGCGGGCTCAGCACCTCCGGCATGCTGCCCATCTGGGCGATCATCCACAGCGCCAAATCCTTGATATTGCTGTTGACGCCACCCGCCGCCGGGACTCGATAGTACGCATCGGTCAGATCGATCTCACGCCGCCCGACGTTATGCGGACGCGCCCAGCTCTTTGCCCCGACCAGCCCGTCCTGAGTCACGCTGGCGGAAGTCATCCCGAGCGGATGGAACAGCTCATCTTCAAGTGCCGCGGAATAGCTCTTACCGGTCCTGCGCGCGACAATCTCGCTCGCCGCGTCATAGGCGACATTCTGATAGCTCCAGCAGGTGCCCGGCGCGCACACCGCACTGAGAGCGCCAAGCGAGCGGCGCAGAGCGAAGGCGTCCTCACCTCCCTCCAGCTTCCCGTCATAGGCATTGCGGTAAAGACCCAAGCGGTGACTCAGCAGGTCCGCCACTGTGGCCCGCTGCTCCGCGCCTGCGGGTAGCTTCAGGCTCGCCGAATAGGTCGCAATCGGCGCATCAAGGCGCAGTTTCCCTTGTTCGGCCAGCTTGGCAACCATGGTCGAGGCGACACCCTTCGACACGGAGGCCCAGCGGAACACGGTCTGCGGATCAACCTTCTCACCGGAACCGGCGACTGTTTCCCCATAGCCGGAGAGGAAAGTTATACGGCCATTTTCGACAACACCGACCGCGAGACCGACCATCGATGGTTTGGTCATCAGCTGGTTCAGCCGCGCATCCAGCCGAGCATAGTCGATCTCATTACGACTGCTCTGCGACACCTTCCCAAGCAGCAGATGCTTTTGCGCGTAAGGCGATCGTGCCGGAATATGATCGTTGCCGGTCGCGGCGAGGAGGCCGCCACCAGCAGCGGCACAGAGCCCTAACGCAGCCCATGCATGCCAACGTCTACGCAATTGATCGCCTCCCCTGACAGGGATTTGACCCAAAGTACCACTTCCCTTCAACAACTGTCCCGGCGTGACACGGCAAAGCGACAGGGCTCTGCGGTGAATGGCCGATTTCCTAGCCTTTCCCGGGCTCCTCGCCTAAAGAACGAACATCAGGAGCCACGGATGCAATTCCTCCGCACTTTATTCTGGGTCGTCGTTGCGGCGTTTCTCTCGATCATTGCGACAACGAACTGGCGGAATGTGACCATCGATCTGTGGGGCGGGCTGCAAGCCGACGTGAAGATCCCGGTCCTGATGGCGGTGATGTTCCTGATTGGGTTCCTGCCAACCTATCTCATCCTGCGCAGCAAGCTCTGGCGCTTGAAGGTCAAGCTGGCCAATGCCGAGCGGCGGACGGCCGAGCCGGTGACGGTTCAGGAACCAGTCTGGGCGGAACCGGATGGGGCGCCCACCGCATGACGAGCCCGGTCTTCCTTGCGCTGGACACACCGGAGCTCGACCGCGCCAAGGCTCTTGCGAATGCCGTCCGGCTTCATGTCGGCGGGATCAAGCTCGGCCTTGAATTCTTTACCGCAAATGGTCGCCAGGGCGTGCTTCAGCTCGCAGAGCTTGGCTTGCCGATCTTTCTCGACCTCAAGCTGCACGACATTCCGAACACCGTCGCCAAGGCGATCCAGGCGCTTCGTCCGCTCGAGCCCGCTGTGCTAACAGTTCATGCGGCTGGAGGCCGCGCGATGCTCGAAGATGCAAAGGCCGCGGCTCCGGCTGCAACCAAGGTGGTCGCCGTCACTGTCCTCACCAGCCTCGATGCCAACGACCTTGGCGCGATCGGTGTCAGCGGCGGACCGCACGAGCAGGTTGAGCGATTGGCCGAACTGGCCCGCTCCGCTGGCCTCGACGGGATTGTCTGTTCGGGGGCCGAAGTCGCGGCCGCCCGGGCAGCCTGGCCAAAGGGGTTCTTCGTGGTTCCCGGCGTTCGACCGGCAAACGGCAAGATTGCTGATCAGAAGCGCGTGATCACTCCGCGGGCGGCGCTGGACGCGGGTGCCTCGATTATCGTGGTCGGTCGTCCGATCACCGGCGCTGATGACCCCGATGGCGCCGCGAGGGAAATCGCTGCAACGCTGTAAGATGGACAATGCGCGCCCGTCCGCGCTACCGCGCCTTCGTTCGAAGTAGGATCGATTGAATGAACTGGCTGAGCCGGGTTCGCAAAGGCATTCCCTTCCTGCCCAAGCGGCAGACGGACGGGAACCTGTGGCACAAGTGCGGCAAGTGCGGCTCGATGGTGTTCATGGCCGAATGGGAGCAGAACCTGTCCGTCTGCCCGCGCTGCGAGCATCATGACCGCATCGGGCCGGAACGCCGGTTCGCGATCCTGTTCGACGACGGCAAGGGGGAACGGCTTCCCTCGCCGCAGGTCCGCGAGGACCCGCTCAAGTTCCGGGACACCAAACGATATTCGGAGCGGCTAAAAGGCGCGCGCTCCTCCACTGGCGAAGCCGACGCACTAATCAACGCGCGCGGCACGATCGACGGCCAGGCAGCCGTCGTCGGCGTTCAGAATTTCGCCTTCATGGGCGGGTCGATGGGGGTGGCCGTCGGCGCAGCCTTCCTCGACGGTGTTCGCGCTGCGATCGACGATGAATGTCCCTACATCATCTTCACCGCCGCTGGCGGCGCGCGCATGCAGGAAGGCATTCTGTCGCTGATGCAAATGCCCAAGGCGACAGTCGCGCTCGCTCAGCTGAAAGAGGCGAGGCTGCCCTACATCGTGATCCTGACCGATCCGACCACCGGGGGGGTGACTGCCTCTTATGCCATGCTTGGCGACATCCAGATCGCCGAGCCCGGCGCGCTCATCGGTTTCGCCGGCCAGCGGGTGATCGAGCAGACAATCCGCGAAAAGCTCCCGCCGGGATTCCAGCGGGCCGAATATCTGCTTGAGCATGGCATGATCGACATGGTGGTTCATCGCCGGGAGATGAGGGCGACGCTCAGCCGCTTGATCGCCTATTTGTCGCCCCAGGCGGACGCCGCCTGAAGGGCAGTCATGCCCGACTTCGCGACCTCGGTAGATCCGGCCGTCCAGCAACAACTTGACCGCCTAGGCAAGCTCGCGCCGACCGGTGACCGGCTCGGGCTTGAACGCGTCAACGCACTGCTCGATCGTCTTGGCCGTCCGCAGGATGCGCTTCCACCCGTGTTCCACGTGGCCGGAACGAATGGGAAGGGCTCAACCTGTGCCTTTCTTCGCTCCGCGATGGAAGCCGCCGGGCTGAAGGTGCATCTCTTTACCAGCCCCCACCTGGTTCGCTTCAACGAACGGATCCGGGTTGCCGGCACATTGATCGAAGACACGGAACTCGCGAGCCTATTGAATCAGGTGATCGAT
>CAMLKX010000132.1 GCA_946480515.1 uncultured Sphingomonadaceae bacterium
GCGTTACCCGTGGCCGTCCATCCGCAGCGGACTTCTCGACCTCGACCAGCTTGAGCAGCGGGTCCTTCGAGGCGGGCCCCGATACCGCCGGGACACGGGTCGCCGCCAGCCGGACGGCGCTGTTCCGCAGCATTGCCGCGTTCGGTTCCCGCCCCGAATAGTCCTGGGTGAAAGCGGTCGGTCGGCCCCAGCCGCCGCTCCAGCGGTAAAAGATGTGCGCGCCGACAATCGCCGATTTGACGAGGCTGGCGGACCAGTAGGGCACGATCCAGTTGGTGTGGTAGTGTGTGGCGTTGCCGACGGGCGCGTAGACGTATCCGGCCAGCGCCGCCTTCGCCACCTCACGCGCCCGATCCCATGCCCATCTGGCCGGCCCACGCGAGAGAGAGCCGTCGCAGGTGAAGGTGAACTGGCAGCCTGTGGCCCGCTCCGAGCCCTGATAGATGACCCCGCAGATTGAGCTTGGGAATGCCGGGTGACGAACCCTGTTCAGCACCACCTGCGCGACGGCGCGCTGTCCATCGACAGGTTCATTGCCTGCCTCATAATAAATAGCGCTGGTCAGGCATTCGAGCGCATCATTTCCGGCGCTGGCCTTGAATGGCCGGGCAGGCGTGGATGCACCAGCAATCGGAACGGCCGCATTGATCTCGGCTGCCGTCTTGGCAGCGACCGGCTGGGCGATGAGCGGCTCTGGGACAGGCGGAACAGACATGGCCGTCTCCAGCTTAACCTCGGGCCGCGGCAGGTTAACCACGACAGCTCCTGCGATGCCTGCAATCGCGGCAACTCCGCCGACGCCCGCAAGCGCCAGCGCGAGCGGTTCGCGGCGGCACACGAGCAGCAGCTCGCGGGCTGAAGGAAGGGCGACACGCTTCATGGCAGGCCGCGGAACATAGTGGAAAAGGGCCGAATCTTCAATGTCAGCCGGGTGGCACCCGCCAATTCCCGGTCTCCATCCAACGTAAGAGCGGCTTGAGCGGCGCGATCCAAATGATGCCTGCGGCGAGATAGAAGATGGCCTGGACCAGGATCGGCCAATCACCCACGAAATTCGAGAGCGACCCGACGAGGGCCGCCCATAAGACGATTAGGGCGATGATCGCGAAGACTCCGACCGGCTTGCGCCAACTTGGGTTCATCGATCGAACTCAATCAAGCTGTCTGGTGAAGCGAAAGCATCGAGGGGGATGTCCCACGCTTCATGGGCGATGTGCCCATCGACCAGTTGGAAGGCCCAGCCGATGCCGATCAGCCGGGCGCCAGACTCCCGCAATTTGGGCAGGGCGCGATCATAATGCCCCTTGCCCTGGCCGATCCTGTGCCCCGTGCGATCGATTGCGATGAGCGGGATCAGCACAAGGTCAGGCGTAACCTCGGGCGAATGATCGGCCGGTTGGAGAATGGCCCAGGGGCCCGGATCAACTGCTGGGCCGGCGCGAAACACCATATGATGATCGCGTCCAGCGAAAGCGGGGAATGCCACGGATTTCCCGAGGGCCGTGGCCCGTTCGAGCGCTTGCAGCGGGCTGATCTCGTCGCGCATCGGATGGTAACCGGCGACGCTGGTGGCTGCGCTGAGTTCGGGCATCAATCGATCCGCAAGCCGGCTCTCAAGCGATTCGCGCATCGCGGGGCTGAGCGACTGCGTCAGCGACCGCCGCTGAGCGCGGACCGATTGACGAAGGCTCGGCTTATCAAGGGAGGGTGACGGGACCACCATGGCCGTTTGCCGGAAATCCTCTGACGCCACAAACGTCAGGTGGGCGCCATGTGCGTCGGGCCAGGGCCCGGGCAGGGATAGCTCCCTTGGATCGGTAATCGCCTCAGGGATGTTCGAAGGCTCGTACCGGGTAGTGCCCGTCGGCTCTTCATCTAGGAAGTCGCGGCGCCATTCTCAAGCGCGTCGGCAAGGGATTCCAGCCGCGCTGCGAGGACCTCGGCCCGAGCGAGGACCGCGTCGCTGACCGGTGCCGGCAACGGGGTCGGCTGCGGCTGCGGCGCGCCCTTTTCGAGGATCTCGTCGGCGATCAGGAGAGCGGCGTAGAGGAGCTGACGGGACTCGGACATGGACCCAAGCCCGGCAAGAGCCTCCCGGCTGCGCGAATCGATCAGGTCAGCGGCCCGCCGGAGATTCTCTTCCTCCCCAGCACGACAGGCGACCCGGTATTGGCGTCCGGTGATGCTGATGTCGACCTCGGCCACGAACTTAGGACCCTGCTTCTTGGATCAGGGTGTCGAGGTCGGCGATTGCGTTGCGCACGCGCTCCCGCAGCAGCTCATTCTGCTTCCTTGCCGCGCCGTCCAGCCGAATCGCCGCTTCGATCCGGCTGACCGCGCGCTCGGCCCTTTGAAGTGCCGTTTCGATGTCACCATCGCTCATCACCAGCGGCATAGCAGGATGAAAACGTCGAGCAAGGTTGACGCTGAACGCCTCTCCGACCAAAGACGCCGCTGCCGCCGGTTGAGCCCGAATCCCTTGCGGATCGCCGTCATCATTCCTTGGAGCGAAAATGCCGCCGACCCAACGTCGCCTTGCTAACGCAATCCGCGCACTGTCCATGGACGCGGTCGAGGCGGCCAACAGCGGCCACCCCGGAATGCCGATGGGCATGGCCGACGCCGCGACGACGCTGTTCACGCGCTATCTGAAATTCGATCCGGCGGACCCTCATTGGCCGGATCGCGACCGTTTCGTCTTGTCAGCCGGTCATGGATCGATGCTGATCTATGCGCTGCTGCACCTCACCGGGCATGCGCGGCCAACGATTGAGGACATCCGTAACTTCCGTCAGCTCGGTTCGCCCTGCGCCGGTCACCCGGAGAATTTCGAGCTTGCTGGCGTCGAAGCGACCACCGGTCCGCTGGGCCAGGGGCTGGCGATGGCGGTCGGAATGGCGATCGCGGAGCGGCACCTCAACGCCATTTATGGGGATGAACTGGTCGACCACCGCACCTTTGTGATCGCAGGTGACGGCTGCCTGATGGAAGGCGTCAATCATGAGGCGATCGGGCTCGCGGGGCATCTCAAGCTCGGCCGTCTGATCGTGCTGTGGGACGATAACCGGATCACCATCGACGGATCGACCGATCTCAGCCGCAACGAAGATGTGATCGCCCGCTACGAAGCCTCCGGTTGGCAGACGGTCGAATGCGACGGGATGGACAGCGTCAAGGTCGCCAAGGCCCTTGATGAGGCGCTTGCCGACGGCCGGCCCTCGCTGGTCCGGTGCAAGACGGTCATCGGCTACGGCGCTCCAAACAAGCAAGGCACCGCCGCTACTCACGGATCGCCGCTGGGTGTTGATGAAGTCGCTGCAGCGCGCCAGGAACTTGGCTGGGACTTCCCGCCGTTCGAAATTCCGGAGGACATCGCCAAGGGGTGGCGGGCTGCCGGCCAGCGCAGCTCGGGCGAGCGGCGGAAGTGGCTCGAACGCCTGGAAAAGAGCGGCAAGAAGGAAGAATTCGAAGCGCGGATCGCGGGCCGTTGCGACGACAGTTGGCTCAAGCCGCATCTCGAAGCGCTGATCGCGGAAAAGCCCAAGGTAGCGACCCGCAAGGCGTCCGAAAATGCGCTGGCCGTGATCAATCCCGTCGTCCAGGCGACAATCGGCGGCTCGGCCGACCTGACGGGATCAAACAATACGAAGACCAAAGACCTTCTGCCGCTCGACTCCCGCAATTACGGCGGCCGCTACATTTATTACGGCATTCGTGAGTTCGGCATGGCGGCCGCGATGAACGGCATGGCGCTGCACGGCGGGGTCGTTCCTTACGGCGGAACCTTCCTGGTCTTCTCCGACTATTCACGCCCGGCGATCCGCCTTTCGGCGCTGCAGGGCGCCAAGGTCATTCACGTCATGACCCACGATTCAATCGGGCTCGGCGAGGACGGCCCGACGCACCAGCCGATCGAGCATCTGATGAGCTTGCGGGCGATGCCTGACATCGACGTCTACCGTCCGGCTGATGCCGTTGAGACAGCGGAGTGCTGGGCCGCCGCGCTGGCCAGTGACGGACCTTCGGTGCTTGCACTGACGAGGCAAAATTTGCGCGCCGTCCGCACTCAGGCGGAAGAGGCGAATCTCAGCGCCCGGGGCGGCTACCGACTGCGGGGTGCAGTGGCAGCGCGGCAGGTCGTGCTGATCGCGACCGGGTCCGAGGTCGAGATCGCCCTGGATGTCGCCGAAAGGCTTGAAGCGGAAGGCGTCGGTGCCGACGTCATCTCGCTGCCGTGCTGGGAGCGGTTCGAACAGCAGAGCGAAGAGTATCGGTCCGACCTTCTGCCGACCGGCGCGTTGCGCGTGTCGATCGAGGCGGGAAGCACCTTCGGCTGGGAGCGGATCACCGGCCTTGATGGCCTGCGCTTCGGCATCGACCGGTTCGGCGGGTCCGCGCCAGCGACGGACCTGTACAAGCATTTCGGCCTCACCGCAGAGGCGATTGCGCCGCAAATCCTGACGGCGCTCAATTCAAAGGGGAAGTGACATGGCAACGCGTGTTGCAATCAATGGCTTCGGCCGAATCGGCCGGCTCGTGGCCCGGGCTATTCTCGAGCGAGCGGACTGTGGGCTTGAGCTGGTCGCGATCAACGATCTCGCCGACGCGAAGGCAAACGCGATGCTATTCAAGCGCGACAGCGTCCATGGTCTGTTTCCGGGGGAGGTTTCTGCGGAAACAGACGCCATCGTCGTCAACGGTAAGCGCATCGCGGTCACTGCCGAGCGCGACCCGGCGAAGCTTCCGCACGCTGCTCATGGTGTCGAGCTTGCCTTGGAATGCACCGGTTTCTTCACCGACCGCGCCGGCGGCGAAAAGCATGTGCAAGCGGGCGCCAAGCGGGTGCTGATCTCCGCTCCCGCAAAAGGGGTCGACCTGACGGTGGTGTACGGAGTCAACCATGACCGCCTGACCGCCGACCACACGATCGTCTCGAATGCGTCGTGCACCACAAACTGCCTGGCACCGGTCGCCAAGGTGATGAATGATCTGATCGGGATCGAGCGCGGACTCATGACCACGATCAGAAAATCCTCGATCAGATCCATAGCGATCCACGCCGCGCCCGCGCCGCGGCAATGTCGATCATCCCGACGACCACCGGGGCTGCCCGCGCCGTCGGCGAGGTCCTGCCTGAGCTCAAGGGCAAGCTGGACGGCTCCGCAGTCCGGGTCCCGACGCCCAACGTCAGCCTCGTCGACCTGACCTTCACGCCCAAGCGCGACACCAGTGTCGAGGAAGTCAATGGCGCGCTCAAGGCGGCCAGCGAATCCGGGCCGCTGAAGGGCATTCTCGCCTACACCGACGAGCCTTTGGTCTCGATCGACCTCAACCATGTTGCCGCCAGCTCCACCGTCGATAGTCTCGAAACCGCTGTGCTGGAAGGCAAGCTGGTGCGCGTCGTGAGCTGGTACGACAATGAGTGGGGCTTCTCCAACCGCATGGTCGACACGGCCTGCGCAATGGCGCGGCTGGGGTGAAGGGGATGCGGTCTACCGCGCCCCGTTCGCCCCGAGCACGGTGAGCGGCAGCAACGTGATCGTTAGGT
>CAMLKX010000133.1 GCA_946480515.1 uncultured Sphingomonadaceae bacterium
CCAGCATTCCGGCCCGGATCCGGGGTCTCATCTCTCCAGCGAACGGATCCGAATGGCCGTTCCAGCCAGCGGCGAACCTTGATCGAACCTCCTTCGACCAGTTGTTCCTGGATCGCCTTTTCGAACGCCTCCTCAGCAACCGTCTGACGATTACGCTGCCGCAGATAATCCGCCCAGGTCGGGTATTGGAACCGCTCAACCCACAATTCGGGCGCGCTGACATCCCGCGACACCGACCAAGCGTAGGCGCCAAGCCGTTTGCGCAGGAGACGGACGTCCTGCATTCGCGTGTAAAATTGCCGCGCATTGGCAGGATCGACCCGATACTCGACCTCGATCGAGACCGGTCCGCTGCGACCGGTCAGAGCCAGGGCGACATCCGGCTCGTTCGGCAGCCCCCGCCCCTCCTCGACACGCTCCTCCCGCGGCATCGGTAGCCAGGTTCCTGCGAGAGCTGTCGCGAACAGGGCGGCGGCCGACCACAGCATCGCGCTCGAAAGGCTGGTTTCAGCCGCGATACTGCCCCACAGCGAACTGCCAAGCCCCACCCCACCCGCCAGCATCGCCTGGTAGACCGCTAGGATGCGGCCCGAGACCCAGCGCGGAACGGCAACCTGAACGCCGATGTTGAGCACCGTGACGGCAACCATCCAGGCGGTCCCGGCAACGACGAGGATCGGCCCGACCAGCATCATGGTCCGGCTGCAGGCGATGACCACGTAAGACAGGCCTTCGATCGCAATGCCGGCCCAAACGAGCTGCTCGCTGGAGAAGCGCTTGCGAAGGCCCGAACTGCTGAACGCACCAATCACCGCACCAAGGCCCGTGAGTGCAAGCATTACACCATAGAGCTCCGGACCGCCTCCGAGCTGATCGCGCGCGATAAGCGGCATCAGGCCGCCGAGCGACCCTCCAGCAACACCGATCAGCAGGGTTCGCGCGATCACGGTACGGACAGGTGGCGAATGGAGAATATAGCGCATGCCCGCGCCGACCGCCCAGCCGAGCCGTTCCGGCGGCAGCCGCGATGGCTCCACCTTACGGCGCCAGCCGAGGAATACAGCGAGCAACGGAAGGCACAGGAGTGCGGTTGTCCCGAAGGCGATCAACGACCCGGCGAGAGCAACCACAGCGCCGCCCAAGGCCGGACCGATACTCCGCGCCAGGCTGTAGCTGATGCTGTTGAGAGCCATCGCCGACGGGAGCACCGGGGCAGACACCTGCTCGCTAACCGATGCCTGCCAGGCCGGCGTGAACACGGCGATGCCGCAGCCGGTCACAAAGCAGGCGGTCAGGAGAATGGCCGGAGTGACATGACCCCCGGCGGTGAGCAGCGTCAGGATCACTGCGACGGAACAGCAGACGGAAATGGCTGCGATGACGATCCTGCGCCGGTCATACATGTCGGCTGCCGCTCCCGCCGGAAGCGCAAGCAGCATCACCGGCACCATCACTGCAGTCTGAACCATGGCAACGAGGCGTGGCGAGGAGGTCAGCTCGGTCATCAGCCAGGCCGCCCCGACCCCCTGCATCAGCAAGGCAAAGTTACCGACCAGGCTGGCCAGCCAGATACGGCGGAACACCGGCTCGCTCAGCGGCCCGCGCGTCTGTCGGATGTTCGGCTTATCGAGCACGGATTGCTTTCTGCCCCTGGGAGCGCGCTTCTTGGATTAGCGGAACGCCGGATGCTAGCGATAAAGCAGACTGGGAGGACGGGATTGCGGATCAGCCTTCGACAACTGGCGGTGTTCGAAGCCGTGGCTAGATTAGGGAGCCTCGTCCGGGCTGCAGCTGAGATCGGGCTGAGCCCCTCGGCCGCAAGCATGTCGCTGAAAGACTTTGAGGATCATCTCGAGGCGCGGTTGTTCGATCGGCAGGGCAAGCGCCTGATCCTCAACGATCATGGCCGCCAAGTGCGGGAGATGGCCAGTTCGATCCTGGCGCAAGTCGCCGATCTTGAAGCGATGACCTCGCCCGGAGAGCTTCGCGGCGCACTCAGGATCGGCGCGGCACCCGCAGTTGGCGACTATGTCCTCCCGCAGCTTTGCGGGGACTTCATGGCCGCCCATCCCGGAATCCGCGTAGACCTCAACATCATCCCGTCGCTTGAGGTCATGGACCGGGTCCGCAAGATGTCGATCGACATCGGCTTTGTGGGAGCACCCGTAAACTCACCCTATCTCGAAGCGACACCCTGGCTGCGCGACCCGCTCGTCGTGTGCTGCGCTCCGGGAAGCCGACTGGCTACGGGCGGCGAAATCTCGCTGATCGACCTGAAGGATGAACGTTGGATCCTCGAGAAGACGGCATCGAGCGAGCGCATTTCCTTCACGGTCGAGACGCTGAAGCATGTCAGCTCGATCAATATCGCGCTCGAAAGCGACAGCATCGAGGCGATCAAGCGCATCGTGCGCGGCGGAGACTTCATCGCCTGCTTGTCACGTCTGGCCGTCGAGGAGGAAGTTCGCCGGGGAGAAATCCACGTCCTGAATGTTCCAGAGCTGAATTTCACGCGGTTGTTCAGCGTGGTGAACCGGCCCGAAGTGTATCAGAGTCAGGCATTCCGCGCCTTCCGCGACTTCGCCCTGACCCGCTTTTCCGAGACGCTCAACGACGAGGATCGCCGGATGAACGTCAGCTTTGCCGAGTAACACGTTCGGAAAATCCGAATGTCCGCTAGTGGATAATCAGTTTATCTGGGCGCAGAACCGCCGGCTGCGTGTGAGGACTGAATGAAGGCCGTCATCTGCGAGGAGTTCGCTCCCGTCTCGGGATTGAAGGTGGGTGAGTTCCCAAACCCGGTGGCCGGCCCGGGCGAGCTGGTGATCAGAGTCACCGCCGCCGGGGTCAATTATCCCGATGTGCTGATTGTGCAGGGCAAATACCAGTCCAAGCCCGAGCGGCCATTCGTTCCCGGCAGCGAATGCGCGGGGGTTGTTGATTCGATTGGTGAGGGTGTGACCCAGTTCCGGCCCGGCGATCCCGTAGCGGCATTCACCGGCAGCGGTTCGTTCGCGGAACTGGTCAAGGTTCCTGCAACCCAGGTATTCAAGCTGCCGGACGGTCTCGACCTCAAGCTCGCGTCCGGTTTTCTCATCACCTACGGCACCTCCTATCACGCGCTGAAGGACCGCGCTGATCTGAAGGCTGGTGAGACACTGCTCGTCCTTGGCGCCGGCGGTGGAGTCGGGTTGACCGCGGTCGAGCTTGGCAAGCTGATGGGCGCGCGGGTGATCGCTGCCGCGTCCACTGCGGAGAAGCTGCAATTGGCGCGCCGGCAAGGAGCGGATGATCTCATCAACTATGCCGATGCCGACCTGCGCGAACAGGTGAAGGCTCTTACTGACGGGAAGGGCGCCGACGTTGTGTACGATCCGGTCGGCGGTGCGATGTCTGTCGCAAGCGTCAAGGCGCTCGCTTGGGGAGGACGTCACCTCGTCATCGGTTTCGCCGGAGGTGAGATTCCGACAATCCCTGCGAACCTTCTGTTGTTGAAGAGCGCAGCTTCCGTCGGGGTGTTATGGGGAATGTCCCTGCGCGCCGACCCCGATCACCACGCAGACAACATCGACCAGCTGCTGAAGTGGCTGAAGGAGGGCGCACTGCGACCCGTTATCGACCAGTCCTTCCCGCTGGATAGGACGGTCGATGCGCTCAATCATCTCGAAAGCCGCGCGGTGAAGGGCAAAGTCCTGCTGTCGATTGCGGATGCCGAACCGCCGAAGGGGTAAGACATGACTGAACTGGTGAGGTTTCAAAGCGAAGGCGAGATCGCCGAGGCGATCGTCGACAATCCTCCGGTTAACGCCACCTCGGCGGGAGTCCGCAGCGGCCTGGTAGACGCGATCCGCAAGTTCGAGAATGACGCTGCGCTCAAGGCCCTGATCATCCGCTGCGAGGGCAAGACCTTCATCGCCGGGGCGGATATCAAGGAGTTCGGCAAGCCAATGGCCGATCCGGTCCTGCCCGAAGTGCTGAAGGCGATGGACAGGGCAACCAAGCCGGTCATCGCCGCGATTCACGGGACCGTGCTCGGCGGCGGGTTCGAGGTGGCGCTGGCCGCCCACTACCGGATTGCCGATGCGCGGACCAAGGTCGGCTTCCCAGAGGTCAAGCTCGGCCTGATCCCGGGCGCTGGCGGCACCCAGCGTACGCCACGCCTGGCCGGGCTCAAAACCGCGATCAAACTGGTCACCGAGGGCGGCCAGATGAGCGCTGCGGAAGCGAAGGACGCCGGGCTGATCGATGAGGTTGTCGACACCGACCTCGCAGCGGCAGCAAAGGAATTCGCGCAGCGGCTGATCGCTGAAACTAAGGGCCCGCGAAGCGCCGGAGGCCTGCCGATGCCCGCCGACGATCCGGACCTGTTCGAGGAGGCGAAGAAAACCCTCTCCCGCAAGTTCCGCGGCCAGGAAGCTCCGCTCAAGGCGCTCGATGCGATCCGCCTCGGTTATGAGATGGACTTCGACGCCGCGCTCGAGCGCGAATATGCAATGTGCAAGGAGGCGATCGCAGGCCCGCAGTCCAAGGCCTTGCGTCACGTCTTTGCCGCCGAGCGGGAAGTCGCGAAGGTTCCCGGCTTACCCGCCGACACGCCCGAGCGGCCGATTCAAACGGTCGGGGTGATCGGCCTCGGGCCAATGGGCCGCGGAATTACGATGGCGGTGGTCAGCGCCGGAATTCCGGTCGTCGCCGTCGGACTCGATCAAGACCATCTCGCCAAGGCCATGGCTGCGATCAGCAAGATGTGGTCAAGCTCGGTCGCCAAGGGCAGCATGACTCAGGCCGAGATGGACAAGCGCCTGCAGCTGATCACGCAGTCCACGGATCCCGCCAATCTCGCCTCGGTTGATCTGGTGATCGAGGCGGTGACCGAGGACATGGCGATCAAGCGTGCCGTGTTCGAGCAACTCGGCGGGATCACCCGCTCGGGCTGTATCCTCGCGAGCAACACGTCCTATCTCAACATCGATGCGCTCGCGGACGCGTCAGGCCGCCCGCAGGACGTCTGCGGTATGCACTTCTTCAATCCGGCGCATGTCATGCGGCTGCTCGAAAATGTGCGGGGGGCGAATACCGACCCGGAGGTGGTCGCGACGATCATGGCGTTGGGCAAGCGCATCCGGAAGCTGCCGATCCTGTCCGGTGTGTGCGATGGCTTCATCGTCAATCGTATGCTCGCCAAGCGGTCCCGCGAAGGATTCTTCCTGATCGAGGAAGGAGCGAAGCCGGCCGCCATCGACAAGGTCGTGCAATCCTTCGGCTTTCCGATGGGACCGTTCGCACTCGGTGACCTCGCCGGCCTCGACGTTCAAGCGGCTGCGCGTGCGGCGCGCCGGGCCTCGGCGACTCCGCGCGAGCTTCGCGCCGACTTTCCCGAGCAGATGGTCGCCGCCGGCCGGCTTGGCCAGAAAAGCGGCTCCGGCTGGTACCAATATGACGAGAACCGTAAGGCGAGCCACAATCCCGATGCCGATGCGCTGATCGCCGCTCATGCGGAGCGCCACGGGCTGACCCTGCGCGACGTCGGCGA
>CAMLKX010000134.1 GCA_946480515.1 uncultured Sphingomonadaceae bacterium
GAGCGGCTTCGACGTCGTGCTCGACGGCAAGGGCAATCTCCCGCACATTTCGGGGAACACTGCGGTTCGGACAGGTGCGCCTTCGGACGTGTGGCAGGCGATCCGTGCTCCGACGCTCGACGTCCTCATTGCCGATGCAATCAGCTCAGGCTCATTCTTCCGCAGCCTCGACCTCAGCGCGGATGGCAATCCGAGGACGAGCTATTCCTTCCGCAACGGCAGCAGCATGAATGCAGCCATTCCCAATCCGCAGGAATTCTACACCAAAATTTTCGGCGTCGACTTCCATGATCCGAACAAGGCGGATTTCAAGCCCGACCCGCGCCACGTCGTTCGCCGGAGCGTCCTGTCGGGCGTCAGCGAGCAGCGCCAGGCGCTCCTCGCCAAGGTCGGTTCCGCGGATCGGGCCCGTCTCGACCAATATTTCACCTCCGTGCGCGAGATGGAAAACAAGCTCGCGCTGCAGCTGCAAAAGCCGCCGCCAGCGGAGGCATGCGTAATTCCGAAGGCGCCCACCGGCAGCAGTGACGGCAAGGCCACCGACAGCGAAACTCGGCGGACGAACCACAAGCTGATGGCCGAACTGCTGGCGATGGCGCTGGCGTGCAACCAGACGCGGGTGTTCAACCTGACCCTGTCGGATGCCGCTTCCGACTTGCGCCAGGCGGGTGACACCACCGGCTATCACCAGATCACGCACGAGGAGTTAATTGACCGGAAGATCGGCTACCAGCCGACCGTCGATAAGTTCGCGACGATGAGCATGGAAGCGTGGACTGACTTCGTGACCACGTTGGCTGCGGTTAAGGAAGGCAGCGGTACATTGCTGGACAACATGCTGGTGTTTGCCCATTCTGACGTGTCGTACGCCAAGAACCACGACGTGACCGCGATCCCGGTCATGCTCGCCGGACGAGCGGGAGGAAAGATCAAGAACGGCATCCACGTCAACGGCACCGGTGAACCGATCAGCCGGGTCGGCCTTACGATCCAGCAGGTGCTCGGAATGCCGGTGGAATCGTGGGGGATGGACGCAATGAAGACCAAGCGGCCGATCTCGGAAATTTTGGTCTAAGCCACAAAGGAGCGTTATGTCAGGCGTTTGGAAGATTGGGGGAGCGGTGACTCTCGCCCTCGTTGCGGCGACCTATACCGCCAGTGCGGCCACTCCAGAGGTGACTGCCGCCGTCAATGCGCGCAAAGCCAATTACAAAGAGATCGGCGGAGCGTTCAAAACGATCAACGACGAGATCAAGTCGGGCGCTCCTGACATGAACACCGTTCGGCCGCTGGCCAAGGATATCGCCACAAGGGCGGCCAACACGCTCAAATATTTCCCGCGCGGAAGCGGGCCGGAGTCCGGACTGAAGACCCGCGCGAAAGCGGAAATCTGGGCTAACCAGGCCGAGTTTATTAAAATCCAGCGTGAAATGATCGCCGCCGCAGACATGCTCAACGCCGCGGCGGTCAAGGGCGACAACAGCGCTCTTGCCGATGCCAGGACCAAGCTTGGCGGAACCTGCAAGGCCTGCCACGACCGTTTCCGGCAGGCTGAATAGATGAATTGAACGGTCAGCCGTCTGACTTGGCCGGGTAAGGGGGAAGGATCATGAACCTGAACGGTTTGGCGCTCGCATCGAGCCGTCGCGACTTCCTGCTCCGCTTCGGAACAGTCGCCGCCGCTGGCGCCTTTCCCTCCACCTTATTCGCGCAAGCGGCAAGTGAAGCCTCCGCCGTCCAGTCGCTAATCAACGGGATCGTCCAACAAAAGGATGCTCCAGGCGCAGTCGCGGCGTTTGGGATCGGTACCGAGCCTCCCCGGATCATCAGCGGCGGGACCTTGGCGTTTGATAGCAAGCAGACGGTGGATGGCGACACGCTGTGGCGCGTCTATTCGATGACCAAGCCAGTGACCGGAATGGCGGCGATGCTGCTCATTGCCGAGGGCAAGCTCAAGCTCGACCAGCCGATCGCCGAACTACTCCCGGAATTCGGCAGCATGCGGGTGCTGACTGACCCCGCCAACAGCCTGGACTCCAGGCCAGCGAAGAACCCGATCACGGTTCGCCATCTGTTGACTCACACGGCGGGGTTCGGAGTGATGCTCAGCAAGCCGCCCTTGCGTGCCGCTTATGAGAAACTTGGTCTTACCCCGGGGCGCAGAAGCCATGCCGAGGAAGCGAAGGCCACGGTTCCGACTGCTCCGAGCTTGGCAGAGTTTGCGAAGCGGCTGGCCACTCTCCCCCTGCAATCTGAACCGGGTCAGCGGTGGAGTTATTCGGTCAGCCTCGATCTACTCGGACGGGTGATCGAGGTGGCGTCGGGAATGCCCTACGAAGCTTATCTCCACAGCCGCTTTTTTGCACCACTCGGGATGACCAGCACCACCTTCCAGGTGCCCGCCAAAGACCGGCAGCGGCTTGCGTCCAATTACGTTGTTGAAAGCGGCAAGAAGGCTGTTCTGCTCGACCCGGGTTCAAGCTCGATCTTCCTCGACAAGCCCGCATTTCCGTTCGGCGGGTCCGGACTGGTGTCAAGCGCGCGTGACTTCGACCGGTTCCTGGCGTTGGACGGCAAGGTGATCATGCCGCGGGAAAGCGTCGCCACGGGGATGTCGAACCTGTTGCCTGCTGGAGCGGATATGAGCGGCTATGTCTTCGGCAAGGTTAATCACGGCTTTGGTGCGGGCGGGAGGGTCAGCCTCGGCGGCCCCGACAAGGGCACTTACGGCTGGCTTGGAGCGGCCGGAACTACCGCGCTCGTAAATCCTGCGCGCAAGCTCCGGATCGGCGGCTACCTCAATGTCATGCTCAGCTTTGGGTTCGCGAACGCCCTTCCTGCCGCAGTCGAGAAGGATCTCGCATGACCGACACGAATGAGCGGGTGCGCATCTGGGATGCGCCTGTCAGGCTGTTCCACTGGCTGCTGGTGATCCTGATCGCCGCACTGTGGTGGACCGGGACTGAGCGGATGCTCGATTGGCATCGGCTCGCGGGTTACTCGATCTTCGCGCTGGTCTTGTTCCGAATCCTGTGGGGCCTCTTCGGCAGCAGCACTGCTCGTTTCTCCCATTTCGTTCGCGGGCCGAGCGCTGTTGGGAGCTACGTCAGGAACGATCTGTTCCGCCGGGGCGGTGCGCCGCACGTTGGCCACAACCCGCTTGGCGGGTGGAGCGTGATCGCGATGCTGATCGTGTTGCTGGTCCAGACCCTGCTCGGCATGGTCGCGGTCGACATCGACGGCATTGAATCCGGGCCGTTCTCCTATCTGGTGGATTTCGAGACTGGGCGGCTCGCCGCCCGCCTTCATCACCAATTGTTCAACGTGCTGCTGGCATTGATCGCGCTGCATGTCCTGGCGATCCTCTACTACCTGCTTCACCGCCGCCAGAATCTGGTCGGGCCGATGATCACCGGGTCGCGCCGTCTGAACGGCGAGGCTCCTGCGATCCGCTTCGCTCCGACGGGCCTCGCGATCCTGCTCCTGCTGCTTTGCGCTGGACTAATTTGGGTGGCGGTGGCGATCTACGGGCAGGCGTAACCTGAAGTGAAGCTTATCCTTGTTGTAGCCGCCAGCGTGGGTGTGGCCCTAGCCCCTGCGTTCGTTGCCGCTTCCACTCCTGACGGCGACGCGATCAAGGGAAAGGCCGTGTTCGCCCGCTGTGCAAGCTGCCATGAGCTTCGGCCGAATGTGAACAAGGTGGGGCCGTCGCTCGCCGGAGTGATCGGGCGGCGGTCAGGATCGATCGTCACCTTCAACTATTCACCGGCGATGAAGCAGGCCAATCTCCAATGGGACGCCAAGACCCTCGACGCCTTCCTGACCAAGCCCGAGGCGGTTGTGCCCGACACACGCATGCCGTTTCCTGGTCTGCGTGATCCCGCGGACCGGGCAAACGTGATTGCCTATCTCGCCACCAGCACCTCCCGGAACTGACGGAGCGCTCTGGATAGCAGAGGGTGTGGCGCTATAGAGGCGCAATGCCCGCCCCCAGCATCGACGATGACGGCAGCCGATGCTGACAGCTGAAGAAGTCGAGATCATCCTCCTGTCGCTGCGGGTGAGCCTGGCGGCCATGATCCTCACCCTCCCCTTCGCCTTCGGACTCGCCTATCTGCTGGCGCGGGCGCGCTTCCCTGGAAAACTGGTCGTCGACGCGTTGGTCCATCTTCCGCTCGTTTTGCCCCCGGTAGTGATTGGGTGGCTTCTGCTGCTGGCGTTCGGACGCAACGGCCCGATCGGCGCCTGGCTTGAGCAGTGGTTCGGTATTTCCGTGATCTTCCGCTGGACGGGAGCTGCGATCGCTTCGGCGGTCATGGCGCTGCCGCTGATGGTCCGTGCGATCCGTCTCTCGCTTGAGAATATCGACCGGCGGCTGGAGTCTGTCGCGCGGACGCTCGGCGCGACGCCATGGCGAGGATTTCTGACCGTCACCCTCCCGCTGAGCTTGCCCGGAATCTGGGCAGCGCTGGTGCTCGGTTTTGCCCGATCCATCGGGGAATTCGGCGCAACCATCACCTTCGTGTCGAACGTTCCGGGCCAAACTCAAACGCTTCCGCTCGCCATCTATGGAGCACTGCAGATCCCGGGGAGCGATCCGACGGTGGTGCGGCTGGCGCTCATCTCGATCCTCCTCTCGATCGCGGCGCTCGTCGCCTCCGAAGCGCTCGCGCGCCGGGGAGCGGCACGGGTTGCCCATGTCCTTTGACGTCGCGATCCGCCGGACGCTGGGCGCCATCGAGATTGCTGTCGAGTTCGAACTCGACGAAGGCCTGCTGGTCCTCTCGGGGCCGTCCGGCTCCGGCAAGACCTCGATCCTCAACATGATCGCCGGCATCTTGCGGCCGGACCAGGGTCACATTCGACTTCATGATCGGACATTGTTCGACAGCGCTGCGGCGGTAGACGAACCTCCGGAACGCCGCCGGATCGGCTATGTGTTTCAGGATGGCCGCCTGTTCCCGCACAAGCGGGTGAGAGACAATCTGCTCTACGGATATCGGCTGACCGGCGCCTCCGATCACTGGCTGACCTTCGACGACGCCGTCGCATTCCTTGGCGTCGGTCATTTGCTGGATCGGTGGCCTTCCTCACTGTCGGGCGGAGAAGCCCAGCGCATTGCTATCGGCCGGGCCTTGCTGTCCGGAGCCCGCGCATTGCTGATGGACGAACCTCTCACCTCGCTCGATCTCGACCGGCGCGAGGAGATCCTGCGCGTGATCGAGCGAGTTCGGGATCAACTGCGGATCCCGACGCTGTACGTGACTCATGATCCGCGCGAGGCCGAGCGCCTTGGAACCAGGATTGTGGGGATCGGAGCATCGCCCGCCTTATCAAACAGTTCTACTTGAATGGTTTGGGCTGCCAGCTAATGCTCCCCGATTGGTTCGCCCTGCGTAACGCAACGTGAGTATTGTGCGTGAAAGATTTGTGGAGTGTATCGCCGGAGCAGCGGTTCCAGTGGCTCGTCGGGG
>CAMLKX010000135.1 GCA_946480515.1 uncultured Sphingomonadaceae bacterium
GCGAGCTTCGTGCATCCGAAGCTGGTCCCGCAGATGGCGGGCGCGGAGGAGGTCGTCGCCGCGGCGCGGGCGACGACCGCAAGCTGGTCAAGCCAAACTCCTCAAGCAGTTGCTCAAGCCGTTCGGCCCGGGCGCTCGCATCCGGCTCCGCCACCTCGAGGACCGCAATAATGTTCTGCTCGACCGTGAGGCCACGGAAGATCGATGTCTCCTGCGGAAGATAGCCAAGACCGAGGATTGCCCTGCGGTACATTGGCAACGCCGTGATGTCCCGCCCGTCCAGCTCGATCCGGCCGCTGTCGGGCTTGACCAGTCCCATGACCGAATAGAAGCAGGTCGTCTTTCCGGCGCCGTTCGGCCCGAGCAGGCCGACCACTTCGCCGCGGGACACGCCGAGGCTGACGTCATGAAGCACTGCCCGGCCGTCATAGCTCTTAGCGATCGAATGGACTGCCAGCCCTCCGGCTGGAGCAAGCTCCACGCTGGCTTTTGGATCGAGAAGGGCCGCCTTGTTCATCGCTTGCGCGATCAGCTGCCCCGCCGTTGCGGAACCGTGAACCGGCCCGTAACGCGCCCCCCGCTCTGCCCCACACCGGGCGCTCCACCATCGATCACCGCACGCCCCGTCGTCAGATCAATGACCAGTCGCGAACCGTTGATGTTCGAGTCACCGCGCTGCAGTTGAACGGAGCCGATGAGGGTGATCAGCTTTCGATCAAGATCATAAATGCCGAAATTGCCACGCGCAGTTTCAGAGGGGCTCCGGACCACGACCCTTCCGCTGGCGTCGAGGCGGCGAATCTGAATACCCTCCCCGCCGGAGTAAGCGACCGTCAGGCGATCCGTGTCCAACGTCAGATCGGCCTGGCGCACATGGACGTTCCCGCTGAAGACGGCCCGATCGGCGCGTTCCTGCACCTCGATCCGATCGGCCGCGACATCGACCGGAGCATCGGAATTGTGGCCCTTCAGCGCTGACACGGGCTCTTGCGCAGAGGCAAGACCCGTCAGAGCGCATCCCGCGACCAGGATGGCGATTGGCAGCAGCCGCTTCATTCTTCTCATCTGACCGCCCCCTGCACGATTTTCAAGCGAACCCCGCCGTCGAGCACAACGCGCTGCTCAGCGATATCGGCGGTCAACCGCTGTGCGCTGAATTGCCCAAGCCGCATCGCCCCGGTTGCCCCCCCGTTGCTTTGCACCATCCGACCTTTGAGGTCGACGATTGCCCGCTGCGTGCTTAGCCGATAGCCGTCCGGTCCGACCACCCTGATCTGATCCGGGATGGTCACCCGTTGGGTTTCAAGATCATAGCGGCCGCGCGGCGCAGTGATGACTGCCGGCCCGCTCTCAAGATCGAGCCGCGCGCGCATGCCGCTGATATCAACAATCGGCACGTCCGACGTGCGCTGCAACGCTCGGTCTGCCTGGACAACGAATTGCTGCCCCTTGTCGTCCTGACCGGTGTACCGCGCACTTTCGACGCGCATGCGCTCCTGCGACCGTTCGACCTCCTTCTTGTCGAGGATGAAGCTGACCTCCCCGTCATCCCGAAGGGGAGACATGACGAGGAATGCAAACAGAACTCCGGCCGCTGCCGGCAACAGCACCCGCGCGGAACGGATCACCCCGTCATGGCGGCTACCGGGCTCGGCCCAGTGCCGCTTCACGGCCCGCTCGCGAACTGCCGCGTCAGACATGGGCGAAGATATCCTGCTCTTCCCAGCCAGCCAGGTCGAGGAGCGCGCGGTGCGGCAGGAAGTCGAAGCAAGCTTGGGCCAGATCGACGCGATTCTCGCGCTCAAGCCGCTCATCGAGCTTGGCCTTGAGCGCATGGAGGTATCGCACGTCGCTGGCAGCATAGTCACGCTGCGCATCGCTCAATTCCGGCCCGCCCCAGTCGCTGGTCTGCTGCTGCTTGCTGATGTCCTGGCCAAGCATCTCCTTGACCAGCTCTTTCAGTCCGTGGCGGTCGGTGTAGGTCCGCACCAGCCGAGAGGCCGTTCGCGTACAATAGACCGGCCCCGCCATGATCCCAAGATAAGCGCGCATGATCGCCACATCGAACCGCGCGAAGTGATACAGCTTGAGGCGACTTGGGTCACCGAGCAGCGCCTTCAGATTGGGCGCGGAATAATCACTCCCGGGGTTAAACCGAACGAGATGCTCGTCGCCCTGACCGTCCGCCAGTTGAACGAGGCAGAGGCGATCCCGGCCGGGCCGCAGCCCCATCGCCTCGGTGTCGACCGCGATCGCACCTGCGGCGAATTGCACGTCGCCGGGGATATCTTCTTCGTGGAAATGCACGCTCATGATTGGCCCTGATGTAACCGCGAAACCGAGGGAATTCACTCCTCCTAGTCGGGGCAATAGCGGATCGACACCCCTAATCCACGGAATCGCTGGCTGCTGCCGAGTTTTTCTTGTAAGGGTGGCAGTGGTGCGCCACTTGTTCGCGCCTCGACCGGCTCGCGCCTTAGGCCCAGCGCGATGGTTTGAAGTTATCGGGCACAAGGAAGTTGTTTTAGGCATGGGTTTCGATCGAGGACGTAAGGGCGAGCGCGGAGGTCGCGGTCGCGACAAGCGCGATGGTTTTGGCGGTGATGATTTCGGAGGCGGCGATCGTGGGGGCTTCGGCGACCGCGGCGGCTTCGGAGCACCCCGGTTCGGCGGCGGCGGTTTTGGTGACCGCAGCGGCGGCGGCGGTGGCTATGGCGGTGGCGGTGGCGGCTTCCGTGGTGGCGGTGGCGGTGGCGGCGGCTTCCGTGGTGGCGGCGGAGGCGGCGGCGGGATGCCCCCACAGGTCGTCGGCGAGGGCAAGGGCGTCGTAAAATTCTTTAATCCGCAAAAGGGTTTCGGCTTCATCGTCCGCGACGATGGCGGGGAAGATGTGTTCGTTCACATCTCGGCTGTCGAACAGGCTGGTCTAGCCGATTTGGCCGATGGGCAGCCGCTCGAATTCACCCTTGTGGATCGCGGCGGTCGGATTTCGGCAACGAATCTGCGGATCGAGGGCGAGCCGATGCCCGTCGAGCGCAGCGGCGGCGGAGCCGGCTCGGAACGAGGCGCGGATCGAGGGCCGCAGCGGCAGCTGACCGGCGAGAAGGCGACTGGCACTGTCAAATTCTTCAACGCGATGAAGGGCTTCGGCTTCATCCAGCGCGATGACGGACAGCCGGACGCATTTGTCCACATTTCGGCCGTTGAGCGCGCGGGCATGGCCTCGCTCAACGAAGGTGATCGGCTCGAATTTGAGCTGGAAGTTGATCGCCGCGGCAAGACCGCAGCAGTCAATTTGCAGTCGATCGCCTGACCCGGTTGCCCTCTCCCCGGCGGGGAGGGGGTATCAGCTTACCAGCGCCATCAGCGCATCGATTCGATCGGCTTCGGCTGCGGGCTTGTCGCGCCGGATCCGGCTGATCCTGGGGAACCGCATCGCTAGGCCGGACTTGTGCCGCGTGCTGCGGTGGATCGAATCGAACGCGACCTCAAGGACCAGGCTCTTCTCCACTTCTCGAACCGGGCCGAATCGGTCGAGTGTGTGCGTGCGTACAAAGCGATCGAGCCAACGCAGCTCTTCGTCGGTGAAACCGAAATAGGCCTTCCCGACGGGGAGCAGTGAGCCGTCAGCCGTCCAGCAGCCGAAAGTATAGTCGCTGTAGTAGGACGAACGCTTCCCGGACCCTCTCTGGGCGTACATCAAGACGCAGTCTGCCGTCAGTGGATCTCGCTTCCACTTATACCACAGGCCAACACGCCGCCCCCCGAGATAGGGCGAATCGCGCCGCTTGAGCATCAAGCCTTCGATCGAGGCGTCGCGGGCGCCGGCGCGTAGCTCCTCGAGCGCCTCGAAACTCGGAGCGCTGATCACCGTGGATACGTCGAAGCGGTCAGGGTCCAGCTGCTCAGCCAAGCGTTCTAGGCGCGCACGTCGCTGAACCCAGGGAAGAGCGCGAAGATCTTCCGTGCCCTCAAACAGCACATCGTAGAGGCGGACGAATGGCGGATAAGCGGCACGCACGCGCGCCGACACCGTCTTGCGGCCAAGTCGCTGTTGCAGCGCGTTGAAGCTGGCAGCCGATCCGCCATGCGCGTCCGCTCCCTGTTCGCCCCCGCGAACAAGCAACTCCCCGTCGAGCGAGCCGGGAAGCCGAAATGCCTCTGCAACCTCCGGAAAACTGGCGGAGATGTCATCGCCGGTCCGGCTGTAAAGCCGGGTCGAGCCGCCGGCATGAACGAGCTGCACGCGGATGCCGTCCCATTTCCATTCGGCAGCAAACTCGTCGAGGCTGACCCGCAGTTCGTCGAGCGGGTGCGCGAGCATGAATGGCCTAAACAGGGGTACGTCGCCGGGCGCAGGAGGTCCCGCCGCACCTTCGCCCCACGCAAACAGCTCGCGGTAGGGCGGAGCTAGCCCATGCCATACTTCCTCGACCGCTTCGACGTCGAGATTGAACGCATCCGCAAAGCCCTGTTTTGAAAGCCGGGCCGACACCCCCACGCGAAGCGCTCCGGTTGCGAGCTTTAGCAACGCAAAGCGGCCGGACGAATCGAGATGGTCAAGCATCCGTTCGACCACCCGCGGCGCGTCCAGCCGCCCCGCAGAAGTCAGCCTGGCAACGGCATCGGAAAGACCGATGGTGCCGTCGTCGAGCTCCGGCGGCTCTCCGTCCGGAGCTGGCCAGAGAAGAGACACGGTCTCGGCCATGTCGCCAACATAGTCCCAGCTCATTCGGAGAAGGACCGGATCGATCCGCTGTTCGGCCAAGGCTCGAATCGCGGCCGGCTTCACTGTCGGAATGTCGAGCGATCCGGTCAGAGCCGCGAGCGCAATCCCTCGGTCGGGGTCGGGGGTCCTGCGAAGGTAATCGCCGATCAGCTTTAGTTTCGCGTTCCGTGACCGCGTATAGACCAGGGCATCAAGCAATTGTGAAAAGGCGCGCATGCCTCAATAATGCGCGAGCCGTGGGTTGCGGCTCAGCCGTCTCGAAAGCGGCTTAGCTCAATCGGGCTGCGACGGCAGCGAGGATCGCGGTGCGATCGCGGGCGGAGCCACTCTCCAGCGCTTCGTCCATATGTTCCATGCAACTGCGTACGGCGACCCGATGACCAGGCAAGAGGGCGAGCTGCGCTGAGCAGCCGGCGAGCCCCTCCACCGCTGTCAGCCCGTTTTCGGCCGCAAGCTGACGGATCGAATCCATGCGCTTGTAGATGTCGAGCGGGGACAGGCGTTCCCCGCAATTGCGAAAGTCGGTGAGCTTCTCGCCGATCTCGCGCCGGGCCCTGTCGATCGATTCGTCCACGGTCCACTCCTGCCTGTTATGCAGAAGCTCCACGAATTAGGTTAATCATTGGTGTTTAGGGGTCATCTTGACAAAATCCCGGCACCCGACCATGAGCGCGCGCTTGCAGCGGTGCGGCACGTACCGCCTTTTCTCTTTC
>CAMLKX010000136.1 GCA_946480515.1 uncultured Sphingomonadaceae bacterium
TCTTCCAATTTCGCGGGCGGCTCCTCGACTCGGCGCGCGGCTGGAGCTGGAGAAACGCTCGAGGCTTGCTCCACCTCTGTCACCGGAAGTCGCTCTTCCATTGCCTCCGTTGGCTGAACCGCTCCATCGGCCAACGGCACTTCCTCTTCCGGGTCGCTCGCCGTCTCAATCACCGCGAGCACTGAGCCAATCGCGATCAAGTCCCCCGCAGCGCCGCCAAGTTCGACCACTCGGCCGGAAACGGGCGCTTCCATTGCGACAGTCGCCTTGTCGGTCATCACGTCCGCGAGCGGCTGATCCTCTTCGACTTTGTCCCCGGGCTTGACGTGCCAGGCAACGATCTCCGCCTCGGCGACGCCTTCGCCAATGTCGGGCAGCTTGAATTCGAACCGCGCCATATCAGGCCTCCAGCACCTTCTTGAGCGCGGTCTTCATCCGGATCGGTCCAGGGAAATACACCCACTCGTACGCATGGGGGTAGGGCGTGTCCCACCCGGTGGCGCGCACAATCGGCGCTTCCAAATGGTAAAAGCAGCGCTCCTGCACCAGGGCTGCCAGCTCCGCGCCGAAGCCGCTGGTGCGGGTCGCCTCGTGAACGATCAGACAGCGGCCGGTCTTCATCACCGACTGCTCAATCGTCGCGATGTCGATCGGGAGGAGCGAGCGAAGGTCGATGACTTCCGCATCGACATTGTTCGCCGCGACCGCGGCAACGGCCACATGGACCATTGTTCCATAGGCCAGGATGGTGACTGCCTCTCCGGGTCGGACGACCGCGGCCTTGCCCAACGGAACAGTGTAATAATCGTCGGGAACCTCGCTCGCCGGATGGTTCGACCAGGGTTCGACCGGCTTGTCATGATCGCCGTCGAACGGACCATTGTAGATGCGTTTGGGCTCGAGAAAGATGACCGGGTCGGGGTCTTCGATTGCAGCGAGGAGAAGCCCTTTCGCATCGAAAGGCGTGGACGGGATGACTGTCCGAATTCCCGTGACGTGGGTGAACAGGGCTTCCGGGCTCTGGCTATGCGTCTGTCCGCCGAAAATGCCACCGCCATAAGGGGCTCGGATCACCAGCGGCACCGTCCACTCTCCAGCGGTGCGATAGCGCATTCGCGCTGCTTCCGAGACGATCTGGTCGTAGCCGGGTAGATGTAATCGGCGAACTGGATCTCGACGACCGGCTTCAGCCCGTATGCCGCCATGCCAATCGCGGTTCCGATGATGCCATTCTCGGAAATCGGCGTGTCGAATACCCGGTTCGCTCCGAACTTCTTCTGCAGCCCCTCGGTCGCCCGGAACACGCCGCCGAAATAGCCGACATCCTCGCCGAACACGACCACGTCATCGTCACGCTCAAGCGCCAGGGTGAGCCCATCGTTGATCGCCTGGATCATGTTGCGCCGGCTCATTCGACATCGTGCCCGAGATATTCGCGGGCTTCGGCGAGAGCCTCCTCGCGCTGCTCCTGCAGGTGCCAGGGGGTATGGTGGAACACATCCTCGAACATCGAGCCGATCCGGTCGAAGCCCTGGCCGGGTAAGGTGCCGAGCTTCTCCGCCTCCTTCTGCAGAGTGCGAACGCGCTCGCGGGTCTGGTCGACCAGGGCGGAGTGCCGTTCCCCGCTCCATTCGCCGAGCGCGACCAGATGTTGCTTCAGGCGCTCGATCGGGTCACCCAGCGGCCATGCCTGTGCATCCGAAGCAGGCCGGTAGCCAGCTGGATCGTCTGAGGTCGAGTGGCCCTCGGCGCGATAGGAGAAATATTCGATCAGTGTCGGTCCGCCGTTCGATCGGGCGCGTTCGGCCGCCCATTGCGTTGCTGCGTAGACGGCCAGCACGTCATTGCCGTCGACCCGCAATCCCGGCAGCCCATAACCGATGGCTCGCTGCGCGAAGGTGGATTGCTCGCCCCCGGCAATCCCATAATAGCTCGATATCGCCCATTGATTGTTCACGATCGCCAGGATCACCGGCGCCCGGTAGACTGCGGCGAAGGTCAGCGCCGCGTGGAAATCTCCTTCAGCGGTCGCTCCCTCCCCGGTCCAGCCGATCGCGATCCTGCTGTCCCCCTTGATCGCCGACGCCATCGCCCAGCCGACCGCCTGCGGATATTGGGTGGCAAGATTGCCGGATATCGAGAAGAAACCGTGCTCCTTGTCGGAATACATGATCGGCAGCTGGCGTCCGTGGAGCGGATCGCCCGCGTTCGAGTAGATCTGGCACATCATCTTGAAGAGTGGATAGCCGCGGGCAATCAGCCACCCCTGCTGCCGGTACGTCGGGAAGCACATGTCGTCGCGGTCAAGCGCGTGAGCGGCGGCGATCGCTACCGCCTCTTCGCCGGTCGCCTTCATGTAGAAGCTGGTCTTCCCCTGCCGCTGCGCGCGGAACATGCGGTCGTCGAACGCGCGCAAGGTGACCATGTGCGCCAGCATTTCGCGCAGCTTCTCCGGGTCAAGACGGGGATCCCACGGCCCGCGCGCCTGATGATCGTCATCAAGGACCCGGATCAAGGTGGCGCAGAGCGGATGCGTTTCCGAAGCCGCAACGCTCACATCGGGACGCTGCGCTTCTCCTGCCGGCGGGATAACGATGTTCGAAAAGTCCGGAGGTTCGCCCGGCCGCGACGGAGGCTCGGGAACATGCAGCGCAAGCGCCGGCCGATTAGGGCGGCGGGTCGGTTCGGTCATCCTCACCTTTCGTCGGGACGTTGACGTCCTCGTCTTCAACATTCCTATCGTTGGAATGGGTCCGCAGGGAAGGGGAGATTGACCTGACCGTACGGCGGGCGTTAGCGGCCCGCTACACCGCTGGAGCGATCACCATGTCCACTTCCTTCCCCGACCGACTGAGCCTCGACCCGCGCAGCCCCTATTTCGACGCCGAGCTGCTGAAGCAGGGGGTCGGCATCAAGTTCAATGGTCAGGAAAAGACCAACGTCGAAGAATATTGCATCTCCGAAGGGTGGATCCGAGTCGCCGCCGGCCGCAGCCGCGACCGGTACGGAAATCCGATGACGATCAAGCTGAAGGGGCAGGTCGAGCCCTATATCAGCGGACCCGAAGGGAGCGATCAGCCCGCGCGGGACGATGGAGTCGCTTCAGAGGGGTAGCGAGCCGGACGTCGGCGTTCGCGGTTCCACTCGTAAAGCTTCTTCGCTCCCCAGCCGAGGGCGAGCGCAGTCCCGAGCGGCCCAAAGCCGCGGCGGGCGAGCGCAGCGGCTCCAGCCCCTAGAATCGCGCCCTTGGCTCCATCGTTGCGGCCGGCGAGCCGCCGGCCAATGAGAGCACCCGCAACTTTTCCCAACATCGTCAATCCCTTTCGCAAACCTAGCCGTCCAAGCGCTTGGACGGACCCTGCGGTTCCGGATCAGAACTCAAACCGCAGGCCGAGCCGCACGTCGCGCCCGGCGAGCGGCGCATAATCCTTCAGCAGGCTGGAGTGCCGGCGAGCGACGACGTCAAACAGATTGTTCCCGCTCAGCGATAGAGTGAGTTCGGGCCGCTCCGTGAACGGGTGCCAGTCAAGTGAGGCCCCAACCAGAGTGTAGGCCGGTGTGTCGGTCTCGAGCGAAGCGGTTCGTCGCTGGGCGAATGCATGTTCGATCTCGAACCGGCCATCGAACTGGCCCTTAGCACCGGTCAGGGCCGTAATCACGCGTGCCGGAGGAATCTGAGGTGCCGGACCGAAGCCGCGAACCTTGGCACGAACCGCATCGCCGATTGCTTCTAATCCCCAGTCGATCCCGCCCATAGGGCCGAGCTTCGCCTGAGCCTCGGCCTCGATGCCATAATAGTTGGCGCGGCCCTGGCGAAATTCGTAGATGGCGAGGCCGCTATCCTCGTCGATCCCGCCCGTCGGCGCCTGGAAGATGTAGTTGGAAAAGCGGCTATAGTAGGCGTTGATGGTTAGCCGGAGCGGGTCCGATTGATGGCGCAGGCTGCCCTCGATGCTCAGGCTTCGCTCAGGATCGAGATCCGGATCGCCAATCTCGAAAGCCTGACTGCCAACATGGGGCCCGTTCGCGAAAAGCTCGTTGATCGACGGGGCGCGGGCGCTGCTCGACATGGTCAATCCGGCGCGCCAGCCCGGAGTGAACTCATACTGGCCGCCGAGCGAGCCGGAGAAAGTTGTGAACCTCCGTGACCGGCCGGGCGTGCCGAGCTGATCATCCGCATCGGCCCTCAGCTTGCTCAGCTCGACCCGGCCGCCTGCTTCGATCCGCAGCCGCCCCGCAACAATTGTTTGCAGCGTGAACAGGCCGGCCTGACGTTGCCGGCTGTCGGGCAGGAATTTTTCCTCGCCACGAATCTTCGCGTTGCGCTCGAGATATTGAAACCCGCTTGATCCGCCCCAGCTGGATCGGTCGGCCTGGACAAGCTCAAGCCTGCCTTCTCCGCCCTTGCTGAAGAAACTGGAGCCGATCTCGCCCGTATCCTCCACTTCGTCGTGCCGATAATTGGCATAGCCTGCGCGGACCCGCAGCTGCTCGAAAACACCGCCGAGTGGAGCTTCGATCCGCGTGTCGTAGCGCGTCTGCCTGGCATCGATCGTCGGCGCTTCGACTTCTCCGTCGGGATCAAGGGAATAGCGAATGGGCACGCCATACTCGCTTTCGCGGCGGGTGATCGACGCGCCAATGTTTAGTCCGTTGTCGATATAGGCGACGCCGCCAGAGAACTCGTGGGAGTTCGCGGCGGAGTTGGGGATCTCGCCTTTCAGTCCTGCAAGCTCCCGGATCTCGCTCGAGGGGCTGCTTGCGGCCTCCTCGCGCAGCCGTTTGGACAGGAAATAGCCGCCGGCCTGCAGATCGTCGCTCTTCGACCAACTGACATCGCCATGAGCGACCAGATGTCCGCCGAGTGGGAGATCGACGGACCCGTTGACCGAGCGTTCGTCGGCCGCGCTCCCGTAGGATGCGACCACGCCTACGCGCCCCGGACCATCGGGTTTCTGTCGAGGGATGCGGGAGTCGATAACGTTGACCACTCCGCCGATGGCCGAAGACCCGAACAGCAGAGCCGCCGGGCCGCGCAGCACCTCGATGCGCTCCGCCGTCAGCGGGTTGATCGCGATTGCGTGATCAGGACCGGAGGTGGAAAGGTCGAGGCTGCCGATGCCATCGGTCAGAACCCGGATGCGGTCGCCGGACAGCCCGCGCAATATCGGTGCCGACGCGGTTGGCCCGAAGCTGGTTGCTGAGACGCCTGGCTGCCGCGCCAGCGTCTCGCCCAAGCTGGGCCGAACCTCGCGGATGAGGTCCGCCTCGTCGAGCACTGAGATGCCACCAAGCACGTCTCCAGCCTCGCGCCGAACTCCCGTGACGATGATTTCGCCGGCTTGATTGTCGCG
>CAMLKX010000137.1 GCA_946480515.1 uncultured Sphingomonadaceae bacterium
CGCGCCGCTCTTTATACCATCCAAGGAGGATCGGAGCGCGGGATCGCCCAAGCAACCCAGGTGCAAGGCAAGGAACTCAGCTACAATAATCTCAACGACGCCAGCGCCGCGCTGGAGCTTGCCGCCGAGTTTCGCGATGGTCCACCCACGGTCGTGATCGTCAAGCATGCCAACCCATGCGGAGTAGCGAGCGCGTCCTTGCTTAGCGAAGCATGGACCGGAGCCCTACAGTGCGACAGTGTCTCCGCATTCGGGGGAATTGTTGCGGTGAATCGGCCCCTTGATGGCCCAACTGCCGAGTTGATCTGCGAGATTTTCACCGAAGTCGTGGTCGCACCCGATGCCGATGATTCCGCCAGGGCTGCGTTCGCCCGCAAGAAGAACTTGCGGCTGCTGCTGACCGGCGACCTGCCGGACCCGGACCGCAGGGGCGAAACTCAGGCTGCGATCGCCGGAGGCCTGCTGGTGCAGGACCGGGACAATGGCCGGCTCACACGCGATATGCTGAAGCTCGTCACGAAGCGAGCGCCCACGGATCGGGAGTTGGACGACTGCCTGTTCGCCTGGACCGTGGCCAAGCACGTGAAGTCGAACGCGATCGTCTACGCCCTTGACGGGATCACTGCCGGAATTGGTGCCGGGCAAATGAACCGCCGCGACAGCTCACGGATCGCAGCTGCGAAGGCACGTGAAGCCGCCGAGTCCTTCGGATGGAGTAAGCCACGCACGGTCGGGTCCTCCGTCGCGTCCGATGCCTTCTTGCCGTTCGCCGACGGGTTGCTCGCAGCGGTCGAAGCTGGAGCCACCGCGGTGATCCAGCCGGGGGGATCGATGCGCGACGAAGAGGTGATCGCTGCGGCCGACTCCGCTGGGATTGCAATGCTGTTCACTGGGATGCGTCACTTCCGCCACTGAGAGGTCAGCGGGGCGCGTCTCCGCCAGTGGCGGGGTCAGGCAAGCTGAGTTCCTCAATCTCCGACCGGCGCATCCGGAACAGCTCGCGATCCTCTTCGCTGAACCCGCGAGTCCACAGCATCAGCCCGAACGCTGCCAGGATTGCCGGAACGCCAACGATCAACTCAGCCCATTCAGGCAGCAGAACGGCGAGTTGGCCGATGATCAAAGCCGCGCCAGCCGCCCAAAACAGTTGCCATCGCCAGCCAGACACACTCCCCCCCAGGATCGAGGCCAGCAGTCGTGATTTGGCAATGGCGGCGAACGCTAATGCGAGAAGCAACGCCGCCGCTGGACCGACCGCCTGCCACATAACGGGCCATTCCAGCGCCCGCATGATCACAATCAGCGCAACGGCCAAAACGATTTCAAGGGCGATCATGGCCAGGCTGAGACACATATTCCGCAATCTTGCGCAATAAATCAGCGCGGCTTCGCTGACCGCAGCCATGGCCGCTACAACTTCTGCAGCGAGGAGAAAGCCCAGCGCTGCGGTTCCGGCAACGAATTCGGGACCAACCAGGCCCATCACCCCTTCGCCCGGGATCCCGAGGGCGAGTGCAACCGCCGCCTGAGCAGCGATGACCCAGAAGCCGACCTGTTTGACCTGACGCGCGACTGAACGTCGATCACCCGCCGCCAGATTGCGGGAAATCACCGGCCCGAGAATCGGATCGAAACTGCTTTTCAGCTTGGATGGCAGCGACGCTACCTGTTGCGCGATATAGTAGATGCCGACGATCGCAGGGGAGAAGAAGAGTCCGAGAACCGCGATATCCACGCGGCGTGATCCCCATTCGACGGCGTCGGCCACGGCCACCGGCAAGTTGAGCCGCGCCATTCGCCACAATCCTGCCGGGTCAGGCTTCCATCCGTATGGAACGCCATAGCTTCTCATGAATGGGATGGCCGAGGCGATCAGCGCCCCGATCATCGAAAGCACATAGGCGATGATCAGCCCGTCGCGCTGGGAGATGAACGCCCAGGCGAACGCCGCGATACTGATCGTCCAAGGCTCGACAATGGCACGCGCACGCACGGTTGCTCCCACGTCATTGCGGTAAGCGAGCGCAGCAAGCATCACGTCCGACCAGGCCAGCGCCAACACAGTGATCGGAAGCAACCATTCCAAGCCATGCCGGGCGCTGTTCGGGAACATCGCCTGTGGGAAGATCGCGAGCAGAGTCATTCCGATCGCGGAACCGATCGCAGCGACAAGCAATCCGTCCCACACGACGCAGACATGCGGCTTGTCCGTCAGTGCAAGTTGCTGCGCGAGCCCGCGTTTCAGACCCAGCGTGGCGAGTTGCGCCGCGAATTCGACGATCAGGATCGCATAGGCGAACCGCCCCAGCGCGTCGGCACCATAGATGCGGCCGGCGATGAACAGGAACGGCAGCCGAGCAAGCAAACGCAGGACAAAACCGAAGAAGTTGATCCGTCCACCGCGCGCCAGGGTTGCAAGGTCAGCCGACGGGGCGGCCGCCTTGCACTGGCCCTCAGTCAATGCGCCTCGCCCCAATGCGCGCCCCAGCCGACATCGATGCCCAAGGGCACCGACAGCTTCAGCGCCGGCTCCGCGGCCGTGGCCATCACTTCCCGAATCACCGCTGCTGCCTGCTCCTCCGTCCCGTGCGGCGCCTCGAACACCAGCTCGTCGTGGACCTGCAGCAGCATCTTCACGTCGCCGAGGCCAGCCGTCGCAAGCGCGTCGTCCATGCGCGCCATGGCCCGCTTGATCAGGTCCGCGCTTGTCCCCTGGATCGGCGCATTGATTGCCGCCCGTTCTGCTCCGGCCCGGACATGCGGCTGACTTGCACGGATATTCGGGAAATGGGTTTTCCGGCCGAACAGAGTGGTCGTAAAGCCATGTTCCCGAACGGAGGCCAACGTCTCGTCGATATAGTGGCGGATGCCTGGGAAGCGCTCGAAATAGCGGGCGATGATCGCCTGCCCTTCCTCGCGACTGACCCCGAGCCGACCAGCGAGGCCCCAAGATGAAATTCCGTAAAGAATGGCGAAGTTCACCGTCTTGGCGCGGGCGCGCGAATCGCGATCGACATGGCCGAACAGTTCCTCGGCCGTCATCGCGTGGATGTCCGCGCCGGATTCGAACGCCTGCTTGAGCTGCGGCACGTCAGCCATATGCGCTGCGATCCGAAGCTCGATCTGGCTGTAGTCGGCGCTCATGAGCACCCGCCCCGGTTCGGCGACGAATGCATCACGGATTTTACGGCCGATTTCCGTGCGAATGGGGATGTTCTGCAGATTGGGGTCGGTCGAGGACAGGCGTCCGGTCTGCGCTCCGGATAGGCTGAAGCTGGTGTGGACGCGGCCCGTTGCGGGATTGATCTGCGTCTGCAGAGCGTCTGTGTAGGTGGATTTCAGCTTGGTCAGCTGGCGCCATTCCAATACCAAGCTGGCGCATTGAACGCCCTCGCCGGCGAGGCGCTCCAGTT
Source organism: uncultured Sphingomonadaceae bacterium (assembly GCA_946480515.1). Next base: position 3,414 of record CAMLKX010000137.1, read on the forward strand.
CGTTGACGTCGGTCGAATATTGGCCGCTCTTGCCCTTGCGTCCGCCCTGGAGGCCCAGCCGCTCATAGAGGACCTGGCCAAGCTGCTGCGGCGAGCCGATGGTGAATGGACCGCAGGCGGCTTCGTAGATCCGCTCTTCGAGGCTCGCGATCTCGGTCGAGAAATCGGATGAGAGCTGGGCGAGATAGGTGCGGTCGACCTTGATTCCGCGCTGCTCCATACGGCCAATCACGGCGACGAGCGGCCGATCCACCATTTCGTATACGCGGGTGGCCTGCTCAACGGCGAGGCGCGGCTTCAGACGCCGCCACAGCCGGAGAGTGATATCGGCGTCCTCCGCTGCATATTCGGTCGCCTTATCGAGCGGCACCCGGTCGAAGGTAATCTGCTTGAGCCCGCTTCCGCACAGGGATTTATAGCTGATGCATTCATGCCCGAAATAGGCCTTCGCCAGCTCGTCCAACCCGTGGCCGCCAAGCCCGCGTCCGGCATCCAGGTCGAAGCTCATCACCAGCGTGTCGTCGTACGGAGCAAGATCGATCCCGAGGCGCGAGAGGATGACCCAGTCGAATTTCAGATTATGTCCGACCTTGAGTACCGACGGATCTTCGAGCAGCGCCCGCAACTTCGCAAGCGCCGCCTCCATCGGCAGCTGCTTGGGGGCATCGCTCAGCAAATCTCCGCCGATGTGCGCGAGCGGGATGTAGCAGGCGCGGTTCGGCCCTGTCGCCAGGCTGATCCCGACCAGGCGGGCCACAACGCAGTCGCGGCAATCCGCCTCGGTGTCGATGGCGACGACGCCTTCCGCACGTGCCTCCGCGATCCAGCGGTCGAGGGCCTCAAGATCGGTCACAGTCTCATAGAGCGTACGGTCGAGCGTGATCGCCTGCTCCACTGGGCCATTGGGGCCGGGCGCCGCCTTGACGTCAGGTTTGAGCTTGGCACTCGCCGCTCCGCCGGTGAGCCGCGCAAGCATCGTCTTGAAGCCCTGATCCTCAAGAAACGCCTTGAGCGGCTCTGGCGGAATGCCCTTGAGCTCGAGCTGATCGAGCGGCTCCGGCAGCGGGCTGTCGCAAACCAGCCGCACGAGCTCGCGCGACAGGCGCGCGGCGTCGGCATGATCGATCAACGACTGGCGAAGTTTGGGCTTGGTGATGCTTTCCGCATTGGCAAGCACCTCTTCGAGGGTTCCGAACTGCTGGATCAACTGTGACGCGGTTTTGGGCCCAATACCCGGGACTCCCGGCACATTGTCGACGCTGTCGCCCATCAACGCCAGCACGTCGCCAACCTTTTCCGGCGGAACTCCGAATTTTTCGAGCACCGCCGGACGATCGATCCGCCGATCATTCATCGTGTCGAGCATGTCGACCCGGTCATCCTCGATCAGCTGCATCAGATCCTTGTCGGAGCTGACGATAGTGACTTTCCATCCCGCTTCCGAGGCGACCTTGCAGTAGCAGGCGATAATATCGTCAGCCTCGAGGCCATCCTCTTCGATGCACGGGATGGAGAAGGCTCGCGTGGCGTCGCGGATCAGCGGAAACTGCGGAATGAGGTCAGCCGGTGGCGGCGGACGGTTGGCCTTGTACCCGTCATAAAGCTGATTGCGGAAGGTCGACTCCGACTTGTCCAGAATGACCGCCATATGGGTCGGCCCGTCAGCCTGGTTCAGGCCTGCGGCAAGCTTCCACAGCATGGCGGTGTAGCCATAGACTGCGCCGGCCGGGATGCCGTGGCGATTGGTGAGCGGCGGCAACCGGTGATAGGCCCTAAAAATATAGCTGGAGCCATCGACGAGATAGAGGTGGGGCTGAGCCATCGCCACGCGGTTTAGCAGGGTGATGCCGGGATGCCACCCGTTGCCGCATTGGTGATTTTTGACAACTGTCAAAGCGC
>CAMLKX010000138.1 GCA_946480515.1 uncultured Sphingomonadaceae bacterium
ATCGCCGCCCTCTCGATTGGGAAGACTTCGACCTATTGCGCACCGCCGGCCGCCAGGCGGCAAGCAGCCTTGCCGAGGCTCACAATCAGGCCGCGCTGATGCAGGCGCAGCGGTTCGAGGAGTTCAACCGACGCTTCGCCTTCATTCTCCACGACATCAAGAATCTGGTCAGTCAGCTTTCGCTGCTTTCCCGCAACGCCGAGCGGCACGCCGGCAATGCCGACTTTCAGGCCGACATGATTGGAACCTTGAAGTCGTCGGTCGGCAAGATGAACGAGTTGCTGGCAAGGCTCACTCATGAGACGCCCCAGCCGAGCAACAGAGCTGCTCCGATCCCGCTGCGGCCGATCCTGGCCGACGTGATTGCCGCAAAGCGCCGGAACCACGATATCCGGCTCTTGGGCGACGTGTCACACTGGGCCGTTGCCGATCCCGCGTCGCTGGAGCAGGCGTTCGCGCATCTTCTCCAGAACGCGATCGACGCGAGTCCCATCGACAAGGCCGTACTTGTGCGGACGAGTAGCGCTGACGGCGAGGTGTTGATCGAGATCATCGATGCGGGCTCCGGAATGGACCCGGAATTCGTCCGCAACAGCCTGTTCCAGCCCTTTACCTCCACCAAGCCCGACGGGTTTGGAGTCGGCGCCTTTGAGGCCCGATCGCTCATCGCCGCGATGCGCGGCCGGCTGACGGTCGATAGCCGCATCGGCAAGGGCACCCATCTGACGATTCATCTTCCGGCCGCGGAGCCCGAGGACCTAACGCAACGGAAACGCGCATGACCAACTCTGTTCTGCCGAAATTGCTGATCGTTGAAGATGATGAAGGCCTGCAGCGCCAGCTGAAGTGGGCCTATGACGGCTATGAGGTCGTCATTGCTGGCGACCGCGCGAGCGCGATTGAGCTCCTGCGCGTCCATGAGCCCGCGGTCGTCACGCTCGACCTTGGCCTTCCTCCCGATCCCGACGGAGTCACGGAGGGCTTTGCCGTGCTGAAGGAGATCCTGGGGATCGCTCCCGCGACGAAAGTCATCGTCGCATCCGGGCATGGTGCTCGCGAAAGCGCGCTCCAGGCAATCGCCCTCGGGGCCTATGATTTCTATCGCAAACCGATCGACATCGACACGCTCGGACTGATCGTCGCCCGCGCCTTCCACCTTCACGCCCTGGAGGAGGAAAACCGGCGGCTCGCGGAGACGGCGGGAAGCGAGACGGTGCTGGGCACAATCATCACCGCCGCGCCGGAGATGCTGAAGGTCGCCCGGACGATCGAGCGGGTCGCCACGGCGGATGTGTCGGTCATGCTGCTTGGCGCCAGCGGCACCGGCAAGGAGCTTCTCGCCCGGGCGGTTCACGAACAAAGCCGCCGCTCGACCGGCGAGTTCGTCGCGATCAACTGCGCGGCGATCCCGGAAAATCTGCTTGAGGCCGAGCTATTCGGCTATGAACGCGGAGCCTTCACCGGCGCGGTCAAGACTACCCCCGGCAAAATCGAGCTGGCGCAGGGCGGAACGCTGTTCCTCGACGAAGTCGGCGACATCCCGTTGCCGCTTCAGGTCAAGCTGCTGCGGTTCCTGCAGGAACGGGTGATCGAACGCATCGGTGGGCGCACGGCAATCCCGGTCGATACCCGCATCGTCTGTGCGACCCACCAGAACCTCGACGCCATGATCGGTGATGGCCGGTTCCGCGAGGATTTGTACTACCGGCTCGCCGAAATCGTTGTGAAAATTCCGTCCCTTGCTGAACGGGCGGGCGACGCGGTGCTGCTTGCCCGCCGCTTCGCCAAGCGCTTCGCGCGGGAGCTCAATCCTGCCGTCCAGGGGCTATCGCCTGATGCGATCGCGGCCATCGACAGCCATCCCTGGCCGGGCAACGTGCGCGAGCTTGAGAACCGCATCAAACGCGCGGTGATCATGGCCGACGGCAAATATGTGTCGGCCGAAGACCTCGATCTGCGCGGCAACCCAGCCGACGCCGAGAGCCCCGTGTCCATCAATCTTCGCGCCGCCCGCGAGATCGCCGACCGCCGCGCCATTCGCCAGGCCATGACCCGGACCGACAACAACATCTCGGGCGCCGCCAAGCTGCTCGGGATCAGCCGCCCGACTTTGTACGATCTCATCAAGCAATATCAGCTGCAAGCCTGAGCGCGGATGCTGCAGAATTAGACGTTTCTGCTCGATGGGGTGGCGCGTGGTCCCGGAGTTGGGCAAAGGCGTTCCATGACCTCCCCACTGCGGCTGGCCAGTCTGATTGTTCCGCTCCTCGGCTGGCTTACGCTATTGCTCTCCACCGCAGGGACGGGATCACCTGTAGCGACCGGCCTGGTGCTCATTGGAGTGGTGATCGCAGCGGTTCATCACGCTGAAACAGTGGCCCATCGCGTCGGCGAGCCGTTCGGAACGTTGATCCTGGCCGTCGCGGTGACAGTGATCGAAGTCGGACTTATCGTTTCGCTCATGCTGGCTAACCGGGAGGCCGCATCCACGCTCGCCCGAGACACCGTCTTCGCCGCAGGGATGATCATCCTCAATCTCCTGCTGGGATTGTGCCTCATTGCCGCGGCCAAACACCAGAAGGAGGAACGCTTCACCAGGACAGGCGCAACGGCTGCGCTCAGCACGCTGGCAACGTTAATGGTTCTGAGCCTGATCCTCCCCAACTATACGACGAGCGTCCAAGGACCTGCTTACAGTCCCGCTCAGCTTGCATTTGTGGCGGGTTTTTCCTTGCTGCTGTACCTGACCTTCGTCTTCGTTCAGACGATGGGGAACCGGGAATATTTCCTGCCCAAGAAGGACCTTCGGACCGAACCGACTGCCCATGCTGAGCCTCCGACAAACAGGGAGGCGCTGGTGTCGCTGGGAGCTCTGCTCGTCAGTCTGGGCGCTGTTGTTCTGATGGCGAAGTCCCTGTCGGGGCCGTTGGAGACAGCGGTCGCGTCGGCCAATGCTCCACATGCCCTTGTCGGTGTTGCGATCGCGGCGATCGTGCTCCTGCCGGAAGGTTTCGCCGCAGTGAGGGCTGCGCGGGCCAACCGGCTTCAAACCAGCCTCAATCTGGCGCTGGGCTCGGCACTCGCCACGATCGGGCTTACCATTCCGGCAGTAACGATCACGTCCTTCATGCTTGATCTCCCACTCGCCCTTGGGCTGGACACGAAGGGGATGGTGCTGCTGGCGCTAACGCTCTTCATTGGGGCGCTCTCGCTCGCTCGCGGCCGCACGACCGTTCTGCATGGAACCGTGCACATCGTCATTTTCGCCGCATACCTGCTGACGACGGTCATTCCCTAGGCGGTTGGGCCAGCGGCTGCTTCAGTGGCATGAATTCGAAGAACGACGTCCCTCCTTCAAAGATCGAGGTGCAAGAACTGATTGAATGCGCTTTTCTCATAGTCAGAGAAGGCCTCGCCGCTGGCGAAGCCCCGCCTCCGGTAGAGGGCCAACGCTGGCTCGAAGGATTCACCACTTCCGGTTTCGAGACTTAACCGGCGCACACCTCGCAGCTTGGCCGTCGCTATTATCTGTTCGAGAATGGCGGAACCTGCGCCTGTGCGGAGGAAGTCTGGATGCGTGCGCATCGATTTAATCTCAGCGCTCTCCTCGTTCAGCATTTTGAGGGCACCGATGCTGGCGATCTTGTTGCCCCGCCATGCGGACCAGACTGTTACCTCTGGCGCTTGCAAGCCCGTGAGATCGAGCGCGAACACGCTCCCCGCAGGCGAGTTGGCCTGCATGCCTGCCATGTGGAGCGCCAAGAGCGAACGGCTTTGCTCTGCCGTTAGATCGTCCTCTTGAATCGTGAACATCAACCCTCCCTTGATGTAAGCAACTCCGCCATTTCCGCGACTTCGAGCCAGCGTAGCTCAGCCGCATCCTTGCTTTCCCGCAAGTTGGCGATCTGGCGGGTGAGATCGGCGAAGCGCTGCGGATCGCGGGTATAAAGAGAGGGATCGTGAAGCGCCTCCTCTGCGGTCATGATCTCGGCTTCGATGCGCTCGATCTCAGCCGGAAGGCGGTCAAGGTCGCGTTGATCCTTGTAGGAGAGTTTGCTTCCCCTCCCTTTTTTCAGGGGAGGGGATTGAGGGGTGGGGGCGCCAGTGACCGCACCAGCTTTGAGGGCCCCACCCCCAGCCCCTCCCCTTAAAGGGAGGGGAGCCTTCCGGCGCGCCCAATCTTCATACCCGCCAGCGACGATGTCGACTTTGCCCGAGCCATCGAGGCCAAGCGTGACAGTGACAGTGCGGTCGAGAAAATCGCGGTCGTGGCTGACGATCAGCACAGTCCCGTCATAATCGGCGATCACTTCCTGCAGAAGATCGAGCGTTTCGAGGTCGAGGTCGTTGGTCGGCTCGTCGAGCACGAGCAGGTTGGACTCGCGGGCGAATTCCCGCGCCAGCAGCAAGCGCGACCGTTCGCCGCCCGAGAGCGAGCCGACCGGCGCGTCGGTCATCGACGGATCGAACAGGAACTCCTTGAGGTAGCCCTTGATATGCTTCTTCTGGCCACGAACATCGATCCAGTCTCCGCCCTCCGCCAGCACATCGCGCACCCGCTTCTCGGGCATCATCAGCTTGCGCTGCTGGTCGATGATGATGCCCGACAAAGTCTTTGCGAGCGTGACCGAGCCCCGGTCGGGCGCAAGCTCGCCGGTCAGCAGCCGCAGCAAGGTGGTCTTGCCGGCACCATTGGCACCGACGATCCCGATCCGGTCACCGCGCTGAACACGCAGGGTGAAGTCGCGGATGATGGTTCGCTCGCCGAAAGTCTTGGAGACGCCCTCAGCGTCAATGACCGTCTTTGATTTCGACTCGTCCTTTGCGAGCGCAAGCTTTGCTGTGCCCCCCGACCCGAGCATCGCCGCGCGCTGCGCCCGCAGCTCGTTGAGCTTGGCGAGACGCCCCTGGTTGCGGCGGCGACGGGCGGTGACCCCGCGCTGCAGCCAGTGCAACTCGAGTTTCAGCTTGGCGTCCAGCTTCTCCGCGGCCCTCGCCTCTTCATCATAGACCCGTTCGGTCCAGGCCTCGAAGCCGCCGAAACCGATCTCGGCCCGACGCAGCGTTCCCCGGTCAAGCCAGATGCAGCTGCGCGTCAGCCGGCTGAGGAAGGTGCGGTCATGGCTGATGACTACGAATGCGCCGCTGTATCGGCCAAGCCAGTTTTCGAGCCATTCGATGGCGGCGAGATCGAGGTGGTTGGTCGGCTCGTCAAGCAGGAGAACTTCGGGTTGCT
>CAMLKX010000139.1 GCA_946480515.1 uncultured Sphingomonadaceae bacterium
CGATTCCGGAGAGGATCATGCGGCGAGATCGGCGCTGTTCGGGATCCAGCAGGGCTCGATGTATGCGCCGCTTCGCCAGCGATCGAGCGACGCTCTGCAGGAAATCGGCTTCGACGGTTATGCAATCGGCGGTCTGGCTGTTGGCGAGGGGCATGAGCAGATGTGTAACGTGCTCGATGACGCAGTGGCGATGCTTCCCGCCGACCGGCCACGTTATCTGATGGGGGTTGGCAAGCCGGACGACATCGTCGAGGCCGTACGGCGCGGGGTCGACATGTTCGATTGCGTGCTTCCGACCCGTTCAGGCCGGACTGGACAAGCCTTCACTTCCGACGGTCCGCTAAACATCCGCAATGCGCGTTTCGGCGAAGACCGGGGCCCGCTCGATCCGGAATGTCCTTGTCCGGCCTGCGCCGGCTGGAGCCGCGCCTATCTCCATCATCTCGTCCGCAGCGGTGAAATTCTCGGTGCGATGCTGATGACCGAACATAATCTGTGGTTTTATCAGCAGATGATGGCCGGACTTCGCCTGGCAATTGCCGATGGGAGGCTCGACTGCCATAGCCGCGCGTTTCTCGACCGCTACCGCCGTGGCGGCGGTGGCTAGCTCAGCGAAACGCCCAAGAAGTCTGGCAGCGGACCGTTCCAGTCACCTTCAGCCAGTTCGAGCACTGGCGCGGCCTGCGGTTTGCGCGGTCCGTCGGAGGTCTGCGGTCTCGCAGGCTTTGCTGACTGATCCGCCCTGCGCCTCCGCTGTTGCTGCGGCTTGGCTGGGGCTTTGCGGGTAACTTCCGGCGCCGGCTCCTCAGCAGCCGGAGCATCGACCGTCCGCTTGATCTTCTGCCCGGTCAGCTTCTCGATCGCATCGACTGCATCTGCGTCTTCGCGCGTGGCGAGCGTGATGGCGATCCCGGTCGCACCGGCGCGGCCGGTCCGGCCGATCCGATGGACATAGTCATCGGGCTGGTACGGCACGTCGAAGTTGAACACATGGCTCACGCCTTTGATGTCGAGCCCGCGTGCAGCCACGTCCGACGCGACCAGGATGTTGATCTCGTCCTGTTTGAAACGGTCCAGTTCCTTAAGCCGATCCGACTGGTCCATGTCGCCGTGGATCTGTCCCACTGCGAACTGATGGCGTTTGAGGCTCGCCGCGAGCTCCCTAACCGTTGTCTTGCGATTGGCGAAGATGATGGCGTTGCGAACCCCATCGGCTTTCAGCTCTCGCCGGAGAGCTTCGCGCTTCTTCGGCGCGGCAACGGGGACCAACCGCTGTTCGATATTGGTGTTGGCTGTCGCCGGACGAGCGACCTCGACCCTCTTTGGCTCGATCAGAAACTTGGCGGCAAGCTTCTGGATCGGCGGAGGCATGGTCGCCGAGAACAGCAGCGTCTGGCGCGCCGCAGGCAAGCGAGTGCAGATTTCCTCGATGTCGGGCACGAAGCCCATGTCGAGCATGCGGTCGGCCTCGTCGATGACCAGCAGGTTGCAGCCGGTAAGCAGGATCTTCCCGCGCCCGAACAGGTCCATAAGCCGCCCCGGCGTGGCAATGAGGACGTCAACGCCCTTTTCGAGCGCCTTGATCTGGTCGCCCATCTGCACGCCGCCGATCAGCAGCGCCATCGAGAGGCGGTGATACTTGCCATACTTCTCGAAATTCTCGGCGACCTGAGCAGCTAGCTCGCGCGTGGGCTCAAGGATCAGCGAGCGCGGCATTCGCGCGCGGCTCCGCCCGTTTGCCAGGATGTCGATCATCGGCAGAACAAAGCTTGCGGTTTTGCCGGTGCCGGTCTGCGCAATGCCGATCAGGTCGCGGCCCATCAGGACGGAGGGGATCGCCGCCTTTTGTATTGGCGTAGGCGTGTCGTACCCGCTGTCTCCAACAGCCTTAAGCAGTTCGTCGGAAAGGCCTAAATCGGCAAAAGCCATTCATTCGTCCGGAAGAAGGGCTGCAGGAGTCGTCGCTGAGCCGCAAAGCCGGGCGCTTGGTCGACGAGTGCCCGCTTGTCAAGGAAGCTTAGCGCTGGCCGGCAGGTCTCAGCCGCTGAAATTCTTCGATCAGGCAGGACCCCCCGATCCTCGACCGGATCATGTCCCGCCCGGCGCAAATCTTCTCTCGCGTCGGCTGAAGATAGAAGCCGCCGTAAAAGTCGAGAGTGGGGCAACCGCTTTCGAGCCGGGCGCGAAAGCGCTGTCGGGGATGAACCAGGAAATCGATCGTTCTGGGCCCGGACAGAACGGCAGACTCCAACCCCTCTGCGCGAAGACACCTCGGGCCGGGCCGCTCTTCCCAGCGGGAGAAGCCGCCGACGCGGCGCCGAACCGGAACCCTGACGATCACTTCCTGGTGGATTGTGGTTCGGCTCATTCTGCTGACCGTTCCGCTTTCAGCCGCGATCGCGGATCCGATCATGGTGAGGAGGACGGCACAGCTGCTCAACATTGGGTGGCTTCCATCCTCCACCATTCCCTCAGCATGCTTGAATACTCGCTTAATCCGAATTCGTGCCGCATGCGTCGGACAGATGCAATCGGACCGGCTTGCAGATTGACCAAGCCCCGCATAGACCGGCGCCGCGGCTCGCTGAGCCCAGCGGGGCAACCCGCTCAATCTCCTGGAGATCACACCGATGGCGACTGCAGCGCCAGCAAACCAGCTTCCACTATTCTATGGCGGACTTGAGCCGCTCAACAGCAACGTCCACGCCAAGATGCAGGTGCGGGCGATCGACACCCTGCCGCAAGTTGCCGGTACCCATGCGATCCCCGTCACGATCGACGAATTCGCCCTGGCGCAGCGCTTCTACCCCATCATATTCGCCACCGGCGACGATCCGGTTCCGTTGGCGCTGCTCGGCCTCAACGAGGGCGTGAACACCTTCTTCGATCAGGACGGGCGGCTGTCACAGCCGGACGTCTATGTTCCTGCCTACCTGCGGCGCTATCCGTTTCTGCTGGCCAGGCTCCGCCAGGACAGTGACGAGCTTTCGCTCTGCTTCGACCCCACTAGCGGCGCCGTCGGCGAGGACATTGACGGGCAGGCGTTGTTCAGCGCGGACCAGCCGTCGGAGACGACACAGAACATTCTGGCTTTCTGCGAGCAGTTTGAAACTGCCGGTCAGCGGACCCAGTTGTTCATGACCGAACTCAAGAAGCTCGGCTTGTTGATGGATGGCGAAGTCGCGATTCAGCCCGAGGGGAGCGAAAAACCGTTCATATACCGCGGGTTTCAGATGGTCGATGAGGAGAAGCTGAAGCAGCTTCGCGGCGACGAGCTTCGCAAAATGAACCAGAACGGCATGCTGCCGCTGATCTACGCTCATCTGCTCTCCCTGTCGCAGATCCGGGAGATTTTCGCTCGCCAGGTGAGACAGGGGAAGGGGCCGATTCCGGTGCCGCAGCCCGAGCAGCCACTGCCTGCCTGAACCCTCGCGGGCGGTGCTCGGGGAGCGCCTGATATTGCGCGCTCAGGCGGTTGGGTGTACCTTGAAAAATAGGCACCGAGCCCCATCTCGGTGACTGCCGGGTCGTGTATCCCCTTTCACGGTTCGGCTTCGTACTCTGCGGAGTACGACCTCCCTGAACCTTGGCCATCCCGGCCAATCCGGGATGGCCTCTTTTTATCCTTTATTCCGCCGCGTCGCGCATTGTGAGGGTCAGCAGCTGCTCCCCGAGAGTGCGGGTGACGAGCTCGAGCATGTTGGCGGCGCGGTCGAAACCTGCTCCGCGGCTGAAACCGTCGGGCGCAAGATAGCAGCTGCGGTCCAGCTCAAGCTGGATGGCGTGGATGTTCCTCATCGGATCGCCGTGACGCTCGATAATCCAGCCTCCCGCGTAAGGGACGTTTGCCAAGGTCGAATAGCCGAGCCGCCGGCAAGTCGCCGCAACTTGCTCGCGTACCCAAGGCGCGGCAGCCCGGCCATGGCGGTCGCCAATGATGATCCTCGGTTCGGCTACCGGGCGGGCAGGCATCGAATGGCAGTCGATCAAGATCGCCGACCCATGCTCGGTCCAGATCGCGTTCAGTGCCGTTGCGACTGCGTGGTGGTAGGGCTCATATGCGGTATCAAGCCGGTGCTGATACTCCTCACGCCCCAGTGGGCGTTGCCACAGATGTCCGTCCCGCAGGGTTCGCGACGGAATGATCCCAAGTCCGCCGCGCGCACGCGGACCCGGTTCGTCGGAAGCGAGGCCAGACACGCTCAACGTGTCGAGTTCGAGCGGCGACCGGTTGCAATCGATGATCGCTCGGGGAGCGCGGGCAATTACCGCTGCAGTTCCAAGGTCCAGCGCCCGCTCGGCCAGCTCATCCACCCGCGGGTCCTCAAGCGCGCGCAAGGCACCGATCCCGCGCACGGACCTGGAGAGCAGCCAGTCGGGGTAGTCAGACCCAGCATGGGGGACCGACAGGACAACCGGCAGCCGCCCTCGCGCGGGGATGATCAGTGGCGAAGGGATCGGCTGCTCGGTCAAGCAGCCAATCTAGAGACTGCGTTCGGCTGCCGCAATTCGGGACGGAGAATTGTGCGTCTCGGCTGGAAAATGTTAAATCTTACAGGCATAGTGTCGGCACGATGATCCGGATTCTTCTTGCTGAAGATGACTCGTCGATGCGCGAGTATCTGCAACGTGCCTTGCAGCGTGTCGGCTATGAGGTCGACGCCGTCGGCTGTGGAACCGAGGCGATGCCGTTGCTTGGCGCCGGTCGATACGACCTCCTCCTGACCGATATTGTCATGCCGGAGATGGATGGGATTGAGCTGGCCCAGAAGGCGTCGGCGATCGATCCCGCCATCCGCGTGATGTTCATCACCGGGTTTGCGGCTGTGGCACTTCAGGGCGCGCGCACAGCTCCGGAGGCGAAGCTGCTGTCCAAGCCGTTTCACCTGAAGGACCTGGTGGCGGAAGTTGACCGGTTGTTTCAGACCGAGGACCAGCACGGCCGCCTCTAGCTGATCGCCGTCACCAAGTGGCTTGCGTCCGGATCAGTCCCCCCTTACATGCGCGGCCTCGACGCAGCTGAACGTTCGGTCAGCCGCGTCTCGGTGGGCGTGTAGCTCAGTGGTAGAGCACTGTGTTGACATCGCAGGGGTCGCAAGTTCAATCCTTGCCACGCCCACCATTTTCTCCCTCGGTCATATGGAAGTGACGCTCTAGCCGGTCGCCGCCGCGTCCGTTACTTTCGTAACGTGCGTGAATTTATTATTAGGGGCGGAA
>CAMLKX010000140.1 GCA_946480515.1 uncultured Sphingomonadaceae bacterium
CAACATCGTCGATGCGATAGCCGCTCGCAGCGTAGCCGTCCTCGAAGCGCACGTCGTCGAACATGAAGAACTCTGCTTCGGGACCGACGAACACCGTGTCGCCGATGCCGGTCGCCTTGACGTAGGCTTCGGCGCGGGTCGCGGTGGAGCGAGGATCGCGGCCGTACAACTCGCCGGTGCCCGGCTCGACGATGTCGCAGACCAGGATCAGCATCGGCGTCGCCGAGAACGGGTCGACATAGACCGCGTCGAGATCCGGCTTCAGGATCATGTCCGACTCGTTGATCGCCTTCCAGCCGCCGATCGACGATCCGTCGAACATGAAGCCGTCGACCAGATTGTCTTCATCGACGACGCCCGAGGCCATGGTCAGATGCTGCCACTTGCCCTTGGGATCGGTAAAACGCAGATCGACCCACTCGATCTCTTCGTCCTTGATGCGCTGCAGTACCGCCGACGCGCTATTCGCCATTGTCTCAGAGTCCTTGTGCTGGTGAATACATGAACGGGCCTCGGGGAGGCGCGTCTGAACGGTCCCCCACAAAGCCCCTGAGCGCGAACTCCGTTGTCCGCAATCCTAAAATTACGCCGTAGCCCGTTGAGACGCGACCGCCATCGTCCGCGCAAGGCTCTCGAAACGCGCTATTGCGCGACCGAGCCCGGCCGCGCAACGCCAAATTTCAGATCAATCAGATCGCGTCGATGCCGCGATCTCCGGTGCGGATGCGAACGGCCTGTTCGACCGGGGAGACGAAAATCTTTCCGTCGCCGATCCTGCCGGTCCGGGCGGCATTGGTAATCGCCTCAACCACATTATCGACCAGCGCATCATCCACGACCGCTTCGACCTTCACCTTAGGCAGGAAGTCGACGACATACTCGGCTCCCCGATAGAGTTCAGTATGTCCCTGCTGACCCCAGCCTCGTGCAGGGCGTCCTTAACTTCGTCCAGCTTGAATGGTTTGATGATCGCTTCGATCTTCTTCACGTCTCCAGCCCCCTAGCAGTCGCGACTCGCGGCACTCTAGCACGGGATTCTGACGCGGCTATTGAAAAATGCTGCAGTGCAATAAAAATCCTCTGCCGCAGCGCTGCCGCAATTCACAGGCATTGAGCGGCGCATGAAGGCAGTCATCCTCTCCGCCGGGCAGGGATCGCGGCTTCTGCCGTTGACCGCAGACCGTCCCAAATGTCTGATCGAGTTCAACGGCCGCTCGTTGCTCGACCGGCAGCTCGATACGCTGGATGCGGTCGGTGTGACGGATGTGGTGGTCGTGACCGGCTTTCGCGATGATCAGATCGAGGCTGCGATCGCCCGCCGCCGCGGCGGTCCGAAGGTGCGGACGATCTATAATCCATTCTACAAGGTCGCGGACAATCTCGGCAGCCTGTACCTGGCGCGCGAAGAACTGACCGGCGATTGTTTGGTCTGGAACGGCGACACGCTGGTGCATGAAGCGCTGATGCGGCGCGTGGTTGCGAATACGCGTCCGGGGATTTGTGTCACGATCGACCGGAAGCACAGCTACGATCCCGACGACATGAAGGTTGTTGTCGACGAGGAGGGGCGGCTCAAGGCTATCGGCAAGCGCCTCGCGGATGGGGTGAACGCGGAATCGATCGGGTTGCTCGCTTTCCGGGGACATGGCTCGGCAATCTTCCGTGCGGCGATCGAGCGGGACATGCGCACCAGCGAGGGCACCACCATCTGGTACCTGCGGGTCATCCACCACATTGCCGCGCAGCAGGATGTTTGGACCCTCGATATCCATGGCGAGGAGTGGGGGGAAGTCGACTTCCCTGAAGACGTGGAGTCGGCCACCGAGCTCGTGCTTGGCTGGGACAGCCTGCCCGACAGCGCTGCCGCCGCCGCCTGAGGCGCTCTCAGTAGGGCGGTGAGTCGAGCCCCGCGGGGCTCTTGGTGAAAATCTCGCAGCCTTCGTCGGTGATGCCGATCGAGTGCTCGAACTGCGCCGAAAGCGATCGGTCGCGGGTCACGGCCGTCCAGCCATCGTCCAGGATCTTGCAGTCGGCGCGCCCGATGTTGATCATCGGTTCAACCGTGAAGAACATCCCCGGCCGCAGCTCCGGGCCAGTCCCGGCGCGTCCCGCATGAATGACCTCGGGGGAATCATGAAACACGCGGCCGAGTCCATGCCCGCAGAAGTCGCGGACGACGCTATAGCGATGATGCTCCGCGTGGCTTTGGATTGCGTGCGCGATGTCGCCCATCCGGTTCCCGGGCTTGGCTTGCTCGAGGCCCAGCATCAGGCATTCATAGGTGACCTCGACGAGGCGTGATGCCTTGATCGGGACATCCCCCACCAGAAACATGCGGGAGGTGTCGCCGTGCCATCCATCGACGATCGGTGTGACATCGATGTTCACGATATCCCCGTCCTTGAGCGCCCTGTCGCCCGGGATGCCATGGCAAACCACATGATTGATCGACGTGCAGCAGCTCTTGGTGAAGCCGCGGTAATTGAGGGTTGCGGGCACGCCACCCCCTTCGACGGTCAGGCGATGGACGATGTCGTCGATTTCGCCGGTGGTCACTCCGGGGCGGACATGAGGAACTAACGCATCGAGAATCTCGGCCGCGAGCCGGCCAGCCTTGCGCATTCCGGCAAAGCCGGTCTCGTCGTGGAGCTTGATCGTGCCGTCTCTGGCGTCCGGGAGATCGGCCGCCGCGACATAAGTGTAATTGACCATTCGCCCAAGATAGGGGCTGTTGACCCGTCTGTCGAACCTTGGCGAACCGTGCAGCGCCGGGCTATCGTCGCCAATTATGAAAGAGCAGCGAACCTGGACAGCGGCATTGCTCGTCATCGGCGACGAAATTCTGTCCGGTCGCACGCAGGACAAAAATGTCGCGCAGGTAGCAGGCTGGCTCAACGATCAGGGCATCCGTCTACCAGAAGTGCGGATCGTTCCCGATGAAAGGGACCGAATCGGGAAAGCCGTCAAAGAGTTGCTGGACGCCTATGACTATGTCCTCACGACAGGTGGCATCGGACCGACCCATGACGACATCACCGTCGATTCCATCGCGGAGGCGCTGGGGGTTCCGGTTGTTGTCCACCCGCAGGCACGTGCAATCCTCGAGGCTTATTATGCCACACGCGGCGGAGTGAACGAGGGCCGTCTGCGGATGGCTCGTGCTCCTGAAGGTGCTGAGCTGATCCTCAATCCCCTGTCCGGTGCGCCGGGCCTTCGCATCGGCCGGCTGTTCATCCTCGCCGGAGTCCCGAACATCGCGGCCGCAATGCTTGAATCCCTCACCGGGAAGCTTGAAGGGGGGCGTCCGATCCAGTCGGTGACGATTGGCGCCTGGGCCCAGGAGAGCGAGGTTGCAACCCTGTTGCACAGGGCCGAACTCGATCATCCGGGCGTGGCGATTGGCAGCTATCCATTTTTCCGGGACGGGAAGGTCGGCGCGAATTTCGTGATCCGGTCCGAAGATTCCGGCCTTGCACGATCTTGTGCGGATCAAGTCAAAGGTGAGCTTCGCGCCGCCGGACATCGCGTGATCGAGGGCGGAATTTAAGTTCTCATCCGTTGCGACGATGGAGCGGGTAGCGGGAATCGAACCCGCGCGTCCAGCTTGGGAAGCTGGCAGGCTACCATTACATCATACCCGCAGCGCCGCAGCGAATTAGGGTCGTGCGTCCGGCCAGTCAATTCTTTGACAGTATCCATTCAAGCGCCTGCCGCGCTAAAAGCATCTTGCAGAAAATAAGCATGCTTATTATAGGCAGAGCATGGAACATATTCCCTGGGAGATCGCCGAGACTGCCGACGCTCTGCGCCGAAATCTGAGCCGCCGCGCGTCCACGCTCGGCGTGACCC
Organism: uncultured Sphingomonadaceae bacterium; assembly: GCA_946480515.1. Next base: position 3,850 of record CAMLKX010000140.1, read on the forward strand.
GCGCGCAGTGGCGTGTTCTCGGTCGTCTCTATATCGAACCGAACCTGCGTCAGGTGGAACTTGCCGACCGGCTGGACATGGAACCGATTACGTTGTGCCGAATCGTGGATCGGCTGGAAGAATCGAAACTGGTGGAGCGGCGGCCGGACCCGCAGGATCGCCGCGCATGGCGGCTGGTTCTGACGGAGCGGTCGAAGCCGGTTATCGAGAGCTTGACCGAGTTGTCTCACGCGATGGCTGCCGAGGCTCTTGCCGGTTTCGATCCGTGCGAACTGGAACTGCTGAGCGGGATGCTGAAACGGATCCGCGCGAATCTTGTCGACCGGGAAGGCGCGTCGAAGGCGGTGGGAACATGAACAAGATGTCGACGCTCGCTGCCGATACTCAGTCAGCTATAGAAACTGCCCCCCAAACCCCCCGCCGCAGCATGCGACAGCGCCTGCTGATGTTCTCTGTCCCGTTGCTGCTGCTTGTTGCAGGAGCCGCCTGGTGGCTGACCAGCGGGGGTTCGGAGTCCACGTCCAACGCCTATGTGAAACGGGACATTGTTTCGATCAGCTCTGAAGTCAGCGGTGTGATCAGCCAGGTTCTTGTCGATGAGAACCAGCATGTGAGGGCGGGGGACATCCTGGTCCGGATCGACCCGCAACCAACCGAGGTGCAGCTGTCTGAGGCCCAGGCTCAGCTTGCGGCCGCCCAGGTTGAAACGACGCAGCTGCGGACCGAAGCGGCGGGTGCGACCGTGGACATTTCCGGCGCGGAAGACAATCTGGGCTACGCTCGCCGCGCATTGTCGAGGCAGAAGAAGCTGCTTGATGAAGGCTTCACGACCCGCGCGCGCTACGACGATGCGCTTCATCAAGTGCAGGAAGCGGAAGACCGGCTGGCGCAGGCGCGGGCCGAGGCCGCCAATGCTTCCGCCGCGCTTGCCCGGAATGGCACCCAGCCTCAGCTTGCTGCCGCGCAGGCCGCAATCGCGAAGGCTCGTCTCGATCTGAAGCGCGGCATCATCCGCGCTCCCGACAGCGGCACCGTAGTGAAGACCGAAAAGCTGCTTCCAGGTGCGATGGCGCTGCCCGGACTGTCTTTGGTCTCGCTCGTCCGCGACAAAGGTGCCCATGTGGTTGCGAACTTCAAGGAAGGGCAGCTCGCCGAGATGCGGGTTGGTCAGCCGGCGACGATCGCGTTTGATGCCTACCCGGACGTCAAGCTCAAGGGACATGTGGCGAGCATCGGCGCAGGTACTGGAAGTGAGTTCTCCCTCCTTCCTGCTCAGAACGCGAACGGGAACTGGGTGAAGGTCACGCAGCGCGTGCCGGTCCGGATCGCGATCGACGAACAAGCGC
>CAMLKX010000141.1 GCA_946480515.1 uncultured Sphingomonadaceae bacterium
CGATCGGCGGTCAGCTCGACCATGTGGCGGTCATGGCTGATGAGGATCACGGCTCCGTCATAGTCGTTGAGCGCCTGGACCAGAGCTTCGCGAGCATCGACGTCGAGATGGTTGGTCGGCTCGTCCAGGATCAGCAGATGTGGGGCGTCGCGGGTGATCAGCGCAAGCGCGAGGCGCGCTCGCTCGCCGCCAGACAGCTTGCTCGCCGGCGTCGTGGCCTTGTCTCCCGAAAAGCCGAACCGGCCAAGCTGCGCCCGGACCGCGCCAGGTGCCATGCCGTCCATCGCACGGCTCATGTGCTGGAGCGGGGTGTCGTCCCCGTGCAGCTCTTCGACCTGATATTGCGTGAAATAGCCGACCCGCATCTTACCCGAGGCATGCATCGCGCCCTCTGCCGGGGCGAGCTGCGCGGCGAGCATCCGGGCAAGCGTCGTCTTGCCGTTGCCATTGCGGCCGAGCAGCGCAATCCGGTCGTCGGGATCGATCCGCAGGTTAAGCGAGTGCAACACCGGCGGGGCATCGCCATAGCCGACCGCGGCCAGGTCCAGCGTGATCAGCGGCGGCTTCAGTTCGCTCGGGCTAGGGAAGGCGAAGCTCAGGGTCGGGTCCTCGGCGAGTGCGGCGATCGGCTGCATCTTGGCCAGCATCTTCGCCCGCGACTGCGCCTGCTTGGCCGTCGACGCCCGCGCACTGTTACGGGCGATATAGTCCTGCAATCTTGCTCGCTGCGCATCCTGTGCCGCCTGCGCTGCCGCCAACTGGGTTGCCCGCTCCGCCCGCATCCGCTCGAAATCGTCGTAGCCGCCGGAGTAGAGAGTGATCTTCCCACGCTCGAGGTGAAGGATCGTATCGACCACATTGTTGAGCAGGTCGCGCTCGTGGCTGATCACCAGCAATGTGCCAGCATAGGACTTGAGGAAGTTCTCCAGCCACAGGGTGGCTTCGAGATCGAGATGGTTCGACGGTTCGTCGAGAAGCAGAATGTCGGGCCGCGAAAAAAGCAGAGCAGCCAGAGCAACCCGCATCTTCCAGCCACCCGAATAACTATCCAGGGCGCGCGCCTGCATCTCTTCGTCGAACCCCAGGCCGAGCAGGATCCGTGCCGCGCGTGCCGGCGCGGCATATGCGTCGATCGCCAGCAGCCTGTCGTGAATATCGCCGAGCCGCTCCATGTCCGTGCAGTGCTCGGCCTCCCGCAGCAACTCCGCGCGCTCGCGATCAGCCTCCAGTACAGTCTCGAACGGTGTCGCGGTGCCGCTTGGCGCCTCCTGAGCGATGTAGCCGAGCCGAGCCCGGCGCGGCATTGCGATCTCGCCTTCGTCGGCCTCCAGCTCGCCGATGATGACCTTCATCAGCGTGGATTTGCCGGCGCCATTGCGGCCGACCAGCCCAACTCGACTGCCCGGCGTGATCGCCGCGCTCGCACGGTCGAGGATCGTGCGCCCACCAAGCCGGACGATAACATTATTGATTGTCAGCATGGCCGCGCCCGTAGCAGCCATTGGTGACAATCCCAAGATCGACGCCTCGATTAGGAGGCGGAAGCAATCCTTGGAGCATCGAACATCTGCGGCATCGCTAAAGCGTCAAACCCGTAAGGATCGGGGCGGAAGATCACTCCGTTCCCGCTCGGTGCGACCGTCAGATAGGTCATGTAGATCGGAACCGGCCGCGGCAGATCGAACACTTCCTCGCGCGCGGTGCTTGGCTGAGGTACGCGGCCGAACACCCAGCTGGCGAAGCGGCGATAATCCTGAAGCCGCACGCAGCCGTTGCTGAGCCAGCGGTTCTCCTTCGTGAACAGCTCCTTGTGCGGCGTGTCGTGAAGATAGATGCCATAGTCGTTCGGCATCTCGAACTTCATTTCGCCCATGGAATTCCACGGGCCGGGAAGTTGGCGGACAAGCACGGTTGGGGCTTGTTTGCCCGACCCGATTGCCTTCCAGTTCACGGTCTTCGGATCGACGATCGGAGCATTTCCGCTCCAGTTGGCCAGAACTTCGTAGTGGAAATTCTGAAAATAGCTCAACCCCTGCTCCGAGACCTTCTTGGCCGTAAGGCTACGGACCAGCTCAGGCGGTACATGCCAGTAGGGATTGGCCTTGGCGTTGCGCATCAGCACGGCCATCATCGGTGTCTTGGTCTTGGGGGAGCCCACGACGGCCCGCATCGAATCGGCGATTCGGTCACGGTCGAACAGATAGATTTGCGCAGCGCCCGAATCGACGACCACATAACGGTCGAATGTGCGCGTGGTCGGGAGGCGGAAGGCCCGTTCCATGTTGATGGCAATGCGGCGGGTATAATAATCGGCGCCGCGATTGAGCGATGCTGCCGTCGCCCGTCCCATGATCCCGTCCGCCGGGCTGAGTCCGTGAACACGCTGGTAGGCCATCACGGCCTGCACCACGCTCTGGTCATAGGCGCCGGTCGCGGGCAGGCCGAGGCGGGTCCGCAGCAAGCTCACACGCTTGCCGGTTGCGCCTCGCTTCAGCGCTGCTCCCGCCGGGATCTTGACCTGAGGCAGGCGGGCCCATGTCCCCTGATACCATTGCAGCCCCCGTCCAAGGTCGACGAACAGCGAATTGGGAGCACTTCTTCTGCCACCGAAGTCAAAGCTCAGGACGCGACGAAGCCAGTTCTGCGGCCGCTGCCGCCGCTTCGCCACGCTGCTCATCTGTGGGTCGACGTAGACGAAGTCGATCCCCTGCTTGATGGTGCGCGGCACCGCGATCGGTTCGTCCCCGCGCGGCGCTGCGGGAAGCGGTGTCGCCGTCAACAAGGCCACGGCTCCAAGGACAAGACTGAGGTTTTTGCGCATGATTCCCCGTGGCTACCGACGCGTCGGCCGTTTGTAGACCTCCCGAAATCCTAGAAGGCTCGGGTTTCGCTGGGCTGAACGAGCCACTCAAACGATCGTATCCATCGATAGGGAAAACCCGATCGTTAGACGCGGCTTTGTTCGACAGCGCCGCATACATGCCAGCAGGGCCGCGAAAGCAGCAACTTATTTCGAGGGCCAGCCGGCCACCTGATCCAAACAATCTCCCGCGAGTGCCGAGGGTGCCGTTTCAGCTCTCAGGGTTTGCTCTGATGGACTTGAGGCAGGTTTGCGCCCGTAAGATTGTTTGGAGTTTGTCGGAGAGGATCGATGCGACGCTTCGGCCTGATCATGACCGTGCTTGCCGGTTCCGGGCTCATGGCTGGAGGATCCGAAGCAGCGAAGCCGCCAACAACCTGGGACGGGCTGGTCCAGGTGCGGGCGAAGCGCCTCGACCTCGTCTATCTCCGCCCTGGCGCGGATTTCCGGGCGTACAACAAAGTGATGCTGGATCCGGTCGAAATCGGCTTCGATAAGGATTGGCAGCGGGACTATAATATTTCGACCCGTAATCTTAGCTCCCGCCTCTCCGACCGGGATGTGAAGAGAGCAATCACCGAGGGCACAGCAGAGGCCACTGATCTCTTCTCCGATGCCTGGAGCAAGGGCGGCTATCAGGTCGTCAATGCGCCAGGCCCCGATGTGCTGCGGGTCCGGGTGGGGATCATCAACATCAGGGTCAGCGCGCCTGACACCATGTCACCGGGCCGGTCCTACACCTTCTCCCGCGACGCCGGCTCCGCGACGCTGTTCGTTGAAGCCGTGGACTCCACCAGTGGGGCGCTGCTCGGCCGGGCGGTCGACCATCGGATCGTGGGGGACAACTTTGTCATGCGCCGGACCAGCATCAGCAATCGTGGTGATTTCCGGAACGTCGTGAGGACTTGGGCATCAATCGCGGTGCGCGGAATGACCGAGCTGAAATCTCTTTCCCCGATCAATCAGTAGCCCATCAGAAAGGGAACCATTCATGTCCAGCAATCGGCTCACCAACCTGGTCGGCGGGTTCGTATTTCTACTGCTCGCGTTTGTCGCCCTTTACCGGCTTCTCTGGGGATTTTCGATCACCGTGGGCGGCCTCGAAGTGGGCCAAACCGCCAGCTTCTTCGCTCTCGTAATCTTCGCCGCTCTGAGCCTCGCCCTATTCTATGGCGGGAGAGTAAGAAGCTGAGGAGTTCTGCACGTGGCTAGCTTGGAAGACGACCGTCTGACCACCCGCAAGGTCGTGGATGTGCTCCTTCCGCTCGTGCTGATCGCCCTCCTGATTGCCTTGTGCATGCAGCTGCTGCTGCCTTTTGTCGGGCTGTTGGTGTGGACGATCATCCTGGCGATTTGCTTCCAGCCGCTCCACGCAAGACTCATGCGCAAGCGGGGCATGAGCGGGCGAAACGCCGCCATCGTCATCGGGCTCCTCCTGTCAGGCCTCATTCTCGTTCCAACCGCGATCGCCGCGACCAGTGCGGCCTCGACCATCCCCAAGCTGGTCGCCGCTATCGAGACTGGAAACGCGAACATCTCGCCGCCTCCGGCGCGCGTGCGAGAGCTTCCGGTCGTCGGACAGAAGGTGCACGGGGCCTGGTCCCAAGCCTCGTCCGACTTTCCTGCTTTCGCCAAGACCTACCGTCCGCAGGTCGCCACTTTCACCAAGTGGCTACTCGCCCAGGCCGCCGGCATGTTCGTTGCGGTTCTGCTAATCCTCGTCGCGGTGATCTTCGCGGCGATCATGCTCGCCTACCGTGAGGCAGCGCGAGCGTTCGCCTGTTCGCTCTTCACGCGAATCACCGGCGATCGATCGCATGCAGACCATTACATGGATGTGATTGCAGCCACCGTGCGCTCCGTGGCCAACGGGGTGGTGGGTGTGGCTTTCGTGCAGGCACTCCTGGTCGGCATTGGTCTATTCGCGGTAGGAATGCCGGGTGCCGGCTTGCTGTCGTTGCTGGCGATGGCCCTGGGGGTACTGCAGGTCCCGGTGGTTCTGGTCACCTTGCCCGCGATCATCTGGGCTTTTTCGGCCAAGACAATCACGGTCGCGATCATCTTCACCGTCTGGTCCTTGCTCGCAGGGCTGAGCGATGTCGCCCTGAAGCCGCTGATGATCGGGCATGGGCTGGAAGTGCCGATGCCGGTGATCCTGCTCGGGGTGATCGGGGGCGTAATGGCGTATGGTCTCGTCGGCCTATTCATCGGCGCCGTTGTGCTCGCTGTTGGCTATGTGCTGTTCCGCGAATGGCTCGACGTGCACTACCCGGATCGCGCGAAGCACGTGAT
>CAMLKX010000142.1 GCA_946480515.1 uncultured Sphingomonadaceae bacterium
AGTCTGGGCCGTGTCTCAGTCCCAGTGTGGCTGATCATCCTCTCAGACCAGCTACGGATCGTCGCCTTGGTGAGCCTTTACCTCACCAACTAGCTAATCCGACGCGGGCTCATCCCTGGGCGATAAATCTTTGGTCCGAAGACATCATCCGGTATTAGCCAGGATTTCTCCTGGTTATTCCGAACCCAAGGGCAGATTCCCACGCGTTACGCACCCGTGCGCCACTAGACCCGAAGGTCTCGTTCGACTTGCATGTGTTAGGCATGCCGCCAGCGTTCGTTCTGAGCCAGAATCAAACTCTCAAGTTGATGTACGACAAGCTCCGGCGGAATAGGCCGAAGCAAGCCGGCATCTCTGGGAGCCGTTCCTGCACAAATATACAAACTGGTGTGTTTGCGTATGAGGACATTTGGAACGGCATAAATTTGACCGATCACCCGAAGCCCAGAGGCCCTCGGAGACCGGGCCGCCGCCCGCATGTCCCTTCATCTAACCAACAATGTCAAAGAGCCGACGAAACTTCCCCCCGGTCCATCAGGTTCCGGGTATCGGCGATACCGACTGAGAAGAGACGCGAAACGAAGACCGGTCCGGAGGGACCGTCCCCGCTGCTGTGAGGCGGATATATGTGAGGCCCTTCCGCCCGTCAATCGCCTTTTTGCAAAAAAAATGTCTCTGCGGTGACGATCGAGGGCCTGGAGGGATGCAGCCCCTCGCAAAGACCCTAGTAGCGGTCTCCAGAGATATAGTGGCGCATGGCGTCTGCCTCGCGCTCGATCTCGTCGATGCGATTCTTCACCAGGTCGCCAATCGATACGATCCCGCACAGCTTCCCTCCGCCGTCGACCACGGGAAGATGGCGGATTCGCTGCTGAGTCATCACCGCCATCGCCGAAGGAATCGACGTGTCGGGATCGATCTTGATCGCCGGAGCACTCATCGCCCGCGCTACCGGCCAGTCGAGAACGTCCGGTCCATGATCCTTGAGGCAATAGATCACGTCGCGTTCCGAGATGATTCCGGCGATCTCGCCCGAGTCGATGACCAGCAATGCTCCGATCCTGCGTTCTCCGAGCTGCCTGACGGCGTCGGAAATGGGGTCGCCCGAGGCGATGGTCGCCACCGCATGACCCTTGCTGGATAAGATTGTCGCAACCGTCATCGCTTGTTCTCCACCTGATGACTTCAGAGGTTGATGATCCCACGGTCGACGCTCAAAGGAAAGCATGACCGCGCCGGCGCCGCCAGCACAGAGATTATGGGCACCTTTCAATCAGGGGACTGGAATGAGTGATCGAAGACCAACACTGAGGGTTGTGCCACGGCCAAGTGACATCAACCATGTCGGCAATATCTTCGGCGGATGGGTTCTCAGCCAGATGGACATCGCTGGCGGAATCGTCGCGGCGAAACGAGCCAATGGACCGGTCGCCACGGTGGCAATCGAAGCGATGACCTTCATCACTCCGATCCAGCTGAATGACATTGTGTCAGTCTACGCCGATGTCGTGGCGGTCGGCCGTACATCACTCAAGATTCGGATTGAGGTGACTGCCACTCGGGGTCAGGACATGACCGAGATCAAGGTCACCGAGGGACTTTTCACCTTCGTCGCGATCGACAAGCAGCACCGCCCGCGGCCGGTCGATCCGGCCTGAAAAGAGAAAGGCTCCCGTCCAGGGACGAGAGCCTTTCCATACGCACAGCCCCGTTGGGGGAAGCCTTAGAAGTCGACCTGAACCCGCGCCGCGACGACGTCGACGCCATAGGATCGATCATCCACCGATTCATCCGAGTCAGGCTTAACGGTCGCAGCGAAAGGCCCGCCGGTGATCTTCGCGTGCGAGTAGTTGAGGAGGACGCGGAAATAGTCCTCTGGGATCCAGACCAGGCCCGCTTGAAAGCCCAACTGCTTACCGCCGCGCGACAATCGTTCGTTCACCGGGCGGAGCGAGGTGCTGCCGTTTGTGAAGTTGTTGGTTAGCGCGTTCTTCAATTTGCTCGAGTCAAGATCGAGATAGTCGATGCGACCGTTCAGCTGGATGGCGCCCCAGCCGCCCTTGCTGAACGGACTGAGGACCTTGGTGCGGTCCCACGTACCATTGTCCCACAAACCATTCTTGCTAGCCTTGTAAGGACGTGTCTCGCCGGTCAGATAATAACCCGCCTCGAGGAATCCCCCCCAGAAGGTGAGATTGCCGTCCGGGACGACGACGCTGGTGCTGGGGAACGCGTCGAGACCCGTCGCCACGTCGCCGGGCTGGTGGCCGACGTTGACCTTGTTCATCTGACCTTCGGCGTGGACATGCAGCGACTTGAACACGCCAGCCAGTTCGACACCAAGAATGTTGTCACTTTGCGCTGCAAAGTCGGCTGACCCCGACCCCCGCGTGTCGATGAACCGAACATCGGTCGTCTGCGTGAATGGGCGCGCCCTGTAGCGCGCCAGCTGGTTCGACGACGGCGCACCTTGGGAGCTACCAGCGACCGATCCATTGTTGGGCGAGAAGTTCCGGTGCTGGAAGTTCAGGCCAAAGTGCAGCTGGTTGCCGTCGACAATCGGAGCATAGACAGCGCGCGCGGCAGCGATCCAGCCCTTGTTGTCGAAGCTGTTGTCGATCGTCTTGGCCGCATAAAGTCCGGTATTCAGGCGGAAAACGTTGTCGGCCGTGGCCGCGCCGGCCGAGATACCGATCCGTCGGGTGTTGATGAAACCATCATTGAACGCGCCCCGCTCGAGGAAGCTGATGAAGCGAGAGCTGGTGATTTGCTCCATGCCGTTCAGCGTCTCATGATTACCAAGAGTCACGTTCCACGGCTTGCCGGCCGGGACATAGCTGATGGTCACGTCGCCGAAGGTCACATTCGGGCCAGAGCCAGCCGCACCGGCAAAATCGGCTTCGAACTTATACTGGAAGCCGCCGGGGATCGAGCCTTCCGCGCCGAGACGCAGACGGCGGGCTCGGGTATTGAAGCCAAGATTTCGCGCCGGCTGCGTGAAGATTTCCGAACCGATGCGGTCATCCGGATTGCTGACATAACCAACATCATACTGGATGCGGCCGCGCGGCTTGAACGACCAACCCGCTTCCTTGTCCTCGAACTGCGGAGCACCCTTCCAGTTCGGGGTGGACTTGACCTGGGCGGCCTTGACCTGCTCGAGCGCTTCCTGAAGCGCTTCGACCTGAGCCTGCAGCAGCTCGATCTTGGCATTGGCGTCATCGGTCGGAGCTGCGGCGGCGATCGCCGCATCGGCCTCAGACTCGGTCATCGGCTGTTCGGTCGCCTCAGCCGCCGGCTCTTGAGCAAGGACTGCGCCCGAACAGACGAGCGCGCTGCTCGCAAGAAATGCGCGAACAAGCATGGTGGTCTTCATAATCTTTCCCCCTTTTTGTCCCGCCCGTCGATCGGCGGGAGCTCGGGCAAACTCCTCGCCTGCCCGAGATGAAATTTTCGCCGGTTGTCCGGCTGTCGATTACTTCAAGCTGGCGAAGTTCACCGGTGCGAGCGATCGGGCGTGCGCCTGACTGCGAGCGCGGACCTGGTTCGGCGCCGAGACGAGGCCGAGCGACTTCAAATAGCCGTTCGGACCGATCGCGCTTTCCTTGGTGAACTCCGCGACGAATGCGCGGATCGCGGGAATGGCGCCGACATGGGCATTCTTCACGTAGATGTAGAGCGGGCGTGCGCCCGGATATTGGAACGAGCTGATCGTCTGATAGCTGGCCTGGACGCCGTTGATGGCGATCCCCTTCAACTTCGACTGGTTCTCTTCCAGGAACGAGGAGCCGAAGATCCCGAGGCTGCCCGGATTGGCCTGGAGCTTCTGGACGATCAGGTTGTCGTTCTCGCCCGCTTCGATATAGGCGCCATCAGTCCGGACACCGGTGCAGATTGCCTTGAACTTGGCCTCGTCCGCCTTCTTCATCGCGGCCATGCCGGCGTTGGCTTCGCACGGCGGAGTCATGATCAGTTCGCCGAGCGCGTCGCGCGTTCCGCTGGTCGATGGCGGACCATAGACCCGGATCGGCAGGGCGGGCAGGCGGGCGTTAACGTCCTTCCACGTCTTGGCCTTGTTCGGCTTCCCAAACGGGGTCTTGGCGAGTGCCAGGTAGATGTCCCGCTGGGTCACTCCGCTCAACCCGGTGCTCTTGTCCGTCGCCAGCGCCACACCATCGAGGCCAAACTGGATCTCGGTCACCTTGGTCACGCCGTTTGCGGCACAGGCCTTCGCTTCCGAAGCTTTCATCCGGCGCGATGCGTTCTCGATGTCCGGGAAGCGCTCGCCGACTCCGGCACAGAACAGCTTCATGCCTGCGCCGGTACCGGTGGATTCGATGATCGGCGTACCGAGGCGCGGGTTAGCGCGGGCGACGCGCTCCGCAACGGCTTTGGCAAACGGATAAACGGTCGATGAGCCGACAGCGCGCATGCTACGGGCGTCAGCCGCCGACGATACAGTCGCCGTAATCGCCGCGATTGCGATGAAGCTCGGTGAAATCTTGGTCATTGGAGTCCCCTTGGGAGGCATTGAGAATTTGCCTCTCGCAACGGGGCCGTACGGCAGTTGGAAGACGGGGAAGTGACGACATTGTTTCAGATTGTTGACACTGCGCCGGATAAAAAAAGAGGCAGGAAGCCTGCGCTACCTGCCTCGAAAACGTGACTGCTGATAAGATCAGGCGGCGGGAGCGATATCCTCGTCGCTGTCCTGAATCCGTGGCCGGCGAGTGCGCCGGCGCGGACGCGCAGATTCAGCCTCCGCGTCTTCCTCTCCATCCGGAGACAATCCGATCGACGGCGGCACGACTTCGAACGCAATCCGCTCCTCAGCGTCTCCCGCCGGCTGCCGACGCGCGATCTCCGCGACCTGCGGGGCGGGCTCGTCATCGCGATCATTGGCCTCGATGCGCGGGCCACGCGGCGCACGGTCGCGCCGCTGATGCTGGCGTTGTGACGGACGGTCGTCCGAGTCCGCTTCAGCTTCGACCATATCCTCGTCGGACTCATCTTCGTCGAGTTCGTCGGATTCGCCGCGCTGACGCCGCTGCTCTTCATAGCGCGCGCGACTTTCGCCGAGCACGCGGAAGTAATGGTCGGCGAACTGGAGGTAGTACTCGGTCAGCACGCGGTCG
>CAMLKX010000143.1 GCA_946480515.1 uncultured Sphingomonadaceae bacterium
GCGAGGCACCGAACATAAGGGAGGTCTTTGCGCAGCAAAGTCGAGCTTATGTCGAAGAGATGCCAAGCATCGGACGGCCTGCGCGCAGCGACAGGACCGACGTCACGGGATTTACTCCCATGACGGCCTGCGCTAAACGCGTCCCGTTCGAGGTCCGGCGGAGCTGTCCGCGGACCTCCTTTTTTTAGTTTTGACTGCAAAGGCCCAGGATCAGGTGGCGAAGGTTTCTCCCGGCGAGTTCATCCGGCAGGTGCGGGTCGAAGCGGCGAAAGTCGTGTGGCCGTCCGCCAAGGAAACGCGCATGACGGCGATCATGGTCATGATCATGACGACGATGCTGGCGCTGTTCTTCTTCGCGATCGACTCCGGGTTCAGCGCAATCGTCAAGTTTCTCCTGAGCCTGCTCGGCTAACCGGATTAGGAATTCCATGTCCCGCTGGTACATCATCCACGCTTATTCGGGCTTTGAGAACAAGGTCCGGGATTCGATCCTGTCGGAAGCAACGCGCCTGGGACTCGATCGCCTCGTGGAGCAGGTCGAGGTTCCGACCGAGACCGTCACGGAAATCCGCCGAGGCAAGAAGGTTCAGGCCGACCGCAAGTTCATGCCCGGCTATGTGCTCGCCAAGCTGGCGATGAACGACGACGTCTATCACCTGATCAAGAACACGCCCAAGGTCACTGGCTTCCTCGGCGTGGGCGGCAAGCCGCAGCCGATCAGCGATGTCGAGGCGTCGCGGATGCTCCAGACCAAGGACGAGGCCGCAGCCGCCGCGCCGAAGGCGAAGATCAAGGTCGATTTCGATATCGGAGACACGGTCCGCGTCACCAGCGGCAACTTCGCCACCTTCACCGGCATCGTCGAGGAGCTGGATCACGACCGCGGCCGGGCCAAGGTGTCGATCTCGATCTTCGGCCGCTCGACCCCGCTCGAGCTGGGCTTCGAGGATGTCGAACGGGTGAAGTAAGTTCTACTCGCGGAGGCATCTACCGCGAACGAAGCCCTGCGGGTTTTGATAAAGCAAGATTGAGTCGATCTCACAAAGATTCTGCTGAAGTCGCTCAAGATCCGAGTTCATGTCGGTGATGTCGCGGCCATTCTCGGTATGTCTCACGATCGGTTGACCTGCCCGGAGACTTTCGATGCTCCAAATTAGGTCTTCACGCTCGGAGGACAGTTGCTGCAATTCCCAATTTGTCCAGCTCATTGGATATCTCCATGGTTAGGGAGGATCATTCTGTCTGAAGAATTTGGCTCAGACAGTTCCCCTTTCGTATCACCTTGATCGGCGGCGCGGTTCTGCTATGGCCGCGCGCTTCCAACGCACCATCGCTGGAACTTGCGGGAGGCAGCCCACCCGGCCGCCGCTTGGACCGCTAAACTTGAACGGGCGTCCCGCCGTTGCGCGGTCGCCCACTAGAGAGTGAGTGAATAATGGCAAAGAAGATTACCGGCTATATCAAGCTGCAGGTGCCGGCCGGCGCCGCCAATCCCTCCCCGCCGATCGGGCCCGCCCTCGGTCAGCGCGGTGTCAACATCATGGAATTCTGCAAGGCGTTCAATGCCGCCACGCAGGAGCTTGAGAAGAGCATGCCGATCCCGACGGTGATCACCGTTTATGCGGACCGCAGCTTCTCCTTCACGACCACGACTCCGCCCGCCAGTTTCCTGCTGAAGAAGGCTGCGAAGATCCAGTCGGGCTCGAAGGAGCCGGGCAAGGCCAGCGCGGGGACGATCAAGCGTTCGCAGCTGGCGGAGATCGCGGAAACCAAGATGAAGGACCTCAATGCCAACGACATTGAGGCCGCAACCAAGATCATCGAAGGCTCGGCACGCGCCATGGGCCTCCAGGTCGTGGAGGGCTAAGCCATGTCAAAGCTCACGAAGAAGCAAAAGGCGCAGCTCGGGTCGGTCGATCGCGAGAAGCTTTATGGAGTCTCCGAGGCAATTGGCCTGGTGAAGACCCTCGCCACCTCGAAGTTCGACGAGACGGTCGAGGTTGCGCTCAACCTCGGTGTTGATCCGCGTCACGCCGACCAGATGGTCCGCGGCGTCGTCAACCTGCCCAAGGGCACCGGCAAGGATGTCCGGGTCGCGGTGTTCGCTCGCGGCGACAAGGCCGACGAAGCGCGCGCTGCCGGCGCGGAGACAGTCGGCGCCGAGGACCTGATGGAAGCCATGCAGAATGGCGACACCAACTATGACCGCGTCATCGCCAGCCCGGACATGATGGGTGTGGTCGGACGGCTCGGCAAGGTGCTCGGCCCCAAGGGATTGATGCCCAACCCCAAGCTCGGCACGGTCACTCCGAACGTCGCCGAGGCGGTCAAGGCCGCGAAGTCGGGCCAGGTCGAGTTCCGCGTCGAAAAGGCCGGGATCATCCACGCTGGCATCGGCAAGGCGAGCTTCCCCGCCGAGGACCTCAAGGCCAATTTCGACGCGTTCGTCGAGGCGATCGTCAAGGCCAAGCCGACCGGCGCCAAGGGCAAATATGTCCAGAAGGTCGCGGTCAGCTCGACCATGGGTCCGGGCGTCAAGGTCGACCTGACGGAAGTCGCGGGGGCTTAGTCCTCCCTGTCTCAGTGACTGGGTGTTGGAGGCCGGGGCGGCAACGCTCCGGCCTTTTTGCGAAGTCAGCAGCGCCTTGATTCCCGTGCGGAATCCGCTATAGGCGCGCCTCGCGTCCGGCTTGCCGGGCGCAGCCGTCCGAGACAGCTGGCGCTCCGCAGGGGGCTTAATCTCCAGCCGAGACGGGGACAGGACTCATCGGGCGCAACCTCCTGCAGGCCGCGCCCGTCGTGCGTTGCGACGGCCGATTGCGCCAGGCAGCGCCATCGATCCCATGCCCCACGGACAAGGACCGGGCCAGCCGCTTGCGGCCGGCCGCTGCTCGCCGGATGGTCCGGCGGGTGGAACGATGAGGAGTATGGCATGGATCGTTCGCAAAAGGCCGATCTGGTTGCCGAGCTGAAGCAAGTCTTCACCGAGACGAGCGTGGTGGTTGTCACTCGCAATCTCGGCCTGTCGGTCGCGCAGTCGACCGACTTGCGTCTGAAGATGCGCGACGCCGGTGCCCAGTTCAAAGTTGCGAAGAACCGTCTTGCCCTGATCGCGCTCGAGGGATCGCAGTACCAGCCGATCGGTGACCTGTTGAAGGGCCCGACCGCGCTTGCGACCTCACCCGACCCCGTCGCCGCCGCCAAGGTCGCGGTGGCGTTCGCCAAGACGACCGACAAGTTCGAAATCGTCGGCGGGGCAATGGGTGACACCTACCTCGACGCGAATGGGATCAAGGCGCTGGCCGAGCTTCCGTCGCTTGACGAACTGCGTGCAACCCTCGTGGGCCTGATTCAGGCGCCCGCGAGCAAGATCGCCCGCACCGTCAGCGAGCCGGGAGCACAGCTGGCACGGCTCTTCCAAGCTTATGCCAGCAAGGAAGCGGCATAGGATTTTTCGTTTCGTTTCAACGCACGACACTGGGGCACCTGCCCCGTACAGGAGTTTGACATGGCTGATATCAATGCGCTGGTCGACCAGCTTTCTGAACTGACCGTCCTCGAGGCCGCCGAACTGGCGAAGGCGCTCGAAGAGAAGTGGGGCGTTTCCGCCGCGGCTGCGGTCGCGGTTGCCGGCCCGGCTGCTGGCGGCGGCGCTGCCGCTCCGGCCGCGGAAGAGAAGACCGAGTTCGACGTGATCCTCACCGGCGACGGTGGCAAGAAGATCAACGTCATCAAGGAAGTCCGCGCGATCACTGGCCTCGGCCTGGGTGAGGCGAAGGCGCTGGTCGAAGGCGCTCCCAAGCCGCTCAAGGAAGGCGTCAACAAGGACGAAGCCGAGAAGATCAAGAAGCAGATCGAGGAAGCCGGCGGAACCGTCGAGCTCAAGTAACCTCGCCCGCATTAGCAGCGTGAGGTCATCCCGGACTTGATCCGGGATCCATGACAAGAGGGGGGCGGTCCGGCGACGGGCCGCCCCTTTCATTTGTGCTGAGCGCCAGTTGGAACATAATTCACGACCATTGCCGGAACGTCTCGGCTAACCCGCCGTTAACGCTGACCTGAACCGCCGGAATGTACCCGGTGCGAACGGAGCATCAGCACATGCGTATCTTGGGCTTGAGCCTGGCTTTGGCTGCCTTCCCGACGGCCGGACAAGCTGCCACTCTTCTTCCAACCTCCGAGTGGACCGATCTTCCAGTCTTCGCCCTGCCCCTTCCTCCTGTCTCGGAGGTGGGAACGGTAGGATCGCTAACTCCGCTTGACCTATCGGCGGTTTTCCTCACCGCACCGGCGGCTGAGCGGAGCAGTGCTCTGTCCCCGCTCCGGCTGACCGGCACGAACCCAGCACGAGTGCCGGAGCCGGGCACCTGGGCGTTCGCGCTCGCCGCCTTTGGATTTGCGGGCTATGTCCTGCGACGGGCTCGTCACCCGGGACTCCTTCAACTGGCCTGACGACGGGTAAGTCGGGCCGGTTCTTCGCCCCTTGCGTCGTTTGAGAATCGGCCTATATCTCGTCCATCCAACATTTGACGGCTCCGCCGCACGGGTTCGTGCGTGCGGATTTCCTGCCTTTCCGGGACACGGTCCACTCCGCGCACGGACCGCACGCATTGGAAAGGATCACGGGAACAGCGCTCCAACTCGATGCGTCCCCGCTCGCGGGGGCTCAGAAACTGGATCTCCGCTCCGGCGGGGGTACATTCAGCGGAGCGTTCATGCGTTCCGCCAGGCGCAGGGAAACACATGGCGACTAAGGCGATCGAGGCACCGGCCAATACAAACGGCCGTTCCACCAACTCGCGGCGCATCCGCAAGATCTTCGGCAACATCCACGAGATCGGCGCGATGCCGAACCTGATCGAGGTTCAGCGCGAAAGCTATGAGCAGTTCCTGCGCTCCGATCCCTCGATCGGCTACGTTTCCGGGCTCGAGAAGACCCTCCGTTCGGTGTTCCCGATTCAGGATTTCGCCGGGACCGCCCATCTCGACTTCGATCGCTATGAGCTCGAAGACCCCAAGTACGATACCGACGAGTGCCGCCAGCGCGGGCTGACCTATGCCGCGCCGATGCGTGTGACGCTTCGCCTGACCACCTTCGAAATCGATCCCGACACCGAAGCCAAGTCGGTCATCG
>CAMLKX010000144.1 GCA_946480515.1 uncultured Sphingomonadaceae bacterium
CGTCGTCGAGCAGCATCAGATTGTCGGCGTGATAGTCCCGGAGCACCAGCACCGGCGCGGCAGCGGTTCGCTCGAGCAGTCCGCGCCAAACCGCGCGCCACGCGGCGTCGAAGCCACTGGAATCCACCATTAGCCCAACGGCCGGCGCATACCATTCGGTCAGCAGGCGAACCTCGCGCAACAGCGCCGGCTCGTCGTAAGGCTCGATAGCCGGACAGGGCGCAGCATGGATGCGCACCAGCGTCGGCGTTATTTTCGGCAAGTACGGGGCCGACGCGGCGATCGCCGAAATCCTCCAGCAGCAGCAGTCCGTGGTTTTCGTCGCGAGCCATGATTCGCGGGGCGCGGAATCCATGGCCGGAGAGGTGGTCGGCAATCCGGATGAACGGCGCCGTATCCTCATGCTCCGGCGGCGCGTCCATCAAGACTGCCTGGCGATCACCGTCCAGCACCCGAAAGTAGCGGCGGAAGGATGCGTCGCCGGCAAGCGGCAGAATCTGTGCTCCAGCCCAGCCATTTTTCTCCAGGAAATCCGGAGCCGTGGGCGGTGGAATCATTGGGGAGGCCATCGCTCAACCCATGCCGCGGGGACCTTGGCTGTCAAGCGCCGAGCCCCGGACGGCTCGACATTCAAGGTCAGGCGCAAGGCCTCCGGCCAAGCGCTCTCGCCAGCCCGCTCTGGCCACTCGATCAGCAGCACGCCCTCATCCGCCGCGGCATCGAGGCCAAGTTCGACAATCTCGTCGGCCTCCTCGATCCGATAGAGATCGACGTGCCACACCGGCGGCTCCAGCTCCTCATAGGGCTGCACGATCGCGAAGCTCGGGCTGGGAACCTCGCCGGAATGGCCCAGTGACTGCAGCAGCGCTCGCGCAAGGCTCGTCTTCCCCGCCCCCAGCTCACCCGAGAGGGCAATCACATCTCCACGTTGCACGCTGCGAGCGAGCGCTGCACCAAATTGTGCCGTTGCCCGCTCGTCGACGAGGATCAATCCGCCTTCCTCGGAATGGTCATGGTGACCGTGGTTCCTTTTCCGCGAACGGATGAAAGCTCCACCGTGCCGCCATGGGCCTCGATGAACTGGCGCGTGAGCGGAAGCCCGAGGCCAAGCGCGGCATCGCTTCCCCCCTGCCCGCCTACTCGATGGAAGCGCATGAATACGTGCGACTGATCCGCTGGGTCGATCCCAGGGCCATTGTCCTGAATGGCGATGACCGCCGAATCTTCGTCCCCCGTGGCACGCAGCTCGATCAGACCGCCGCGCTCCGTGTAGGCGACAGCATTGCGCAGCACATGCTCGATCGCGTCGCGCAGCCGCCGGGCATCGCCGATCACGGTTCCACAGGACGGGTCGATTACCAGCTCGAGCTTCTGCCCATTGTCATCGATCCGCCCGCTCAGCGAGCTCGCCACCGCACGACAGAGGCCGGCAACGTCGATCCGCTCCCGCTCCAGGATCACGCCCTTGGTGTCGCCCTGCGTGAGGTCCAGCACTTCGTCGATCATCTTCGACAGACGGGCGACGGATTCCAGGATCGCGGCGACATAGTCCTTCGCCGCCGGTCCGAGGTCGCCAGCGTACCCCCCCTCGAGCATCTCGGCGAACCCGCCGATCGAGGTCAACGGCGTGCGCAGCTCATAGCTCATGTGCGCGACGAAGTCCGTCTTGACCCGATCAGCCTCCTCGAGTGCCGTTGCCCGCTCGCGCAGGGCCGCTTCGATGCGGGTCGAATCGGTGACATCCACCATGGTCAGCAGCGCATTGCCATCGGGCAGCGGAACGACGGCAAACTCGAAGTGACGGCCATCGGTCATCGACACGCGTCCGGTGCCCTGCCGCCGATCATTGGTCGCGCTCCGGACAAGCTCGCGCACCTTCGCCGCAGTCGCCGGATTGACCAGCCGTCGGGCCATCGCCGGGACGAGCTCGTCGACCCGCGGGTGCTCGGCGAGCCAGTTCTCATCCAGCTCCCACACGCTGCAGAAACGCTCGTTCCACAGATACAGGCGGCCATCGGCGGCAAACACGCTGACGGCTTCGAACAGATTATCGAACGTCGCCGACCGCACCCGGAGCAGTGTGTCCCGCGCGGACGCAAGCCGGACCTGCTCGGTGCGATCCTCAATGATCAGGCGCAGCCCGCCGTCCGGCAACGGCTGCGCGACCACTCGCAGATGGTCTCCATTGGCGAGGATCCAATCTTCCTGGATCAACTCTTCCGTCGAGGTGAACCAGCCACGCCGCTCCGTCATCCATGCCGGAAAGTCCCGAACTTCCGGCAGACGATGCTGGTCGCGCATCCGATCGAACAGCCGGTCGAACTCCGGCTTTTCTGCCAGCCATTCCGGGTCAAGCCGGGCCATCAGCGCGAATGGCTGGTTGAAAAAGCTCAGGTGATGATCGACGTCGAACACCGCCGCGCCCGCGCTCATCCGATCCGACAATTCGCGCTGGGACTGGATATATTGCGACAGCTCGTAGCGCGCGTCCTCCAGGTCCTGGATGTCGATCGCAAAACCAGCAACCGCCCCGGTGGAGAGGGGCACGTCGACGATCCGGAGCATCCGGCGTTCACCGCCAATCGTTGCGGGCCGATGACGCGAGATCGCTTGGCCCGCTTCGAGCGCCGCCTTGGCGGACGCCTTGGCCCCTTCGTCTCCAGGCTGGTCGATCAGTTCGCTGCCACGGGCGATCACGTCCGCCGAATCGCGACCTTCGACGGCGTTGACATAGGCCTGGTTGACCAGCGCGAGCGCCAGATCCGGACCACGGTACCACATCGGGAACGGCGCGGATTCAATTAGCTGCGCAAGCGATTCAAGCCTGTGCTCAGTCGTAGACAGCCGGCCGGTGAGGTCCGCCTTCTGTCCTTCGGCAGCACTGGCGTCCGAAAACCACAGCAGGATGCCGCCTAACCCCAAGGCCGGGGGCGCTGGGCCACCCCGCACTTCCATCACCCGGTCCGATCCGGCGAGGCGGACCGAGCGTTTGATTTCGCAACCTGTCTGGGTTGCCGAGCGGACATCGGCCGCCAGCTGTTCAAGATCCTCCCTGGCGAGACCCTTGCCATCCCCCGCAAGCGCTTCGATGTCCTCCGGCGGCTGGGACAGTCCAAGCTCGCGCAGCAGCCCTGAGCCCGCCTCGATCGACAGACCGCGGCGGATCAGCAGGGGTTGCGCGGGCCCAGAGGCCAGCAAGACCTGAAGGGTATGCGCTTCACGGCTGGCCGCGGCGGCAGATCTGATCCGCTTCGCCGCGATCACGGAAACCGCGATGGCGACCAGGATCCAGAACAGGGCGAGGACGAACAGGATCGCCTGTGCTTCGGCGCCAAGCACCCCGCTCATGCCCCCAGCCTCATCCGCCCCATGGTCAGGTCATAGGGCGCAGGTTGAACGAGCGAAAGGGTCGATCAGTAGCGGTAATGCTCAGGCTTGAACGGCCCGGTCTTCGCCACGCCGATATATTCGGCCTGCCGATCGGTCAGGGTGGTCAGCTTCACCCCCAGCTTCTCAAGATGGAGCGCCGCGACCTTCTCATCCAGATGCTTCGGAAGCACATAGACGTCGTTGCCGTACTTGTCCGCGCCGGTCCACAGCTCGATCTGCGCAAGGACCTGGTTGGTGAAGCTCGATGACATGACGAAGCTCGGGTGGCCGGTGGCGCAGCCGAGATTCACCAGCCGTCCCTTCGCCAGGACGATGATCTTCTTGCCGTCAGGGAACTGAACCTCGTCGACTTGCGGCTTGATCTCGGTCCACTGCAGGTTTTGGAGCGCACTGATCTGGATTTCGCTGTCGAAGTGACCGATGTTGCACACGATCGCCATATTTTTCATCGCCCGCATATGGTCGAGCGTGATGACGTCCATGTTGCCGGTCGCGGTGACGAAGATGTCCGCGCGGGTCGCGGCCTCTTCCATCGTCACCACTTCATAGCCTTCCATCGCTGCCTGAAGCGCGCAGATCGGGTCGACTTCGGTCACTAGCACGCGCGCGCCGCCGTTGCGGAGCGACGCCGCCGAGCCCTTGCCGACATCGCCAAAGCCGGCGACGCAGGCGACCTTGCCCGCCAGCATCACGTCAGTCGCGCGGCGGATGGCGTCGACCAGCGACTCCTTGCAGCCGTAAAGATTATCGAACTTGGACTTGGTGACGCTGTCGTTGACGTTGATCGCCGGGAACGGAAGCTTGCCCTTCTTCGCCAGCTCGTACAGCCGGTGGACGCCGGTGGTGGTCTCTTCCGAGACACCCTTGATCGCCTCCACCGTCTTGGTCAGGTAACCTGGCCGCTCCTTGAGGAAGCGATTCAGGGTCGCGCAGAAGATTTCCTCTTCCTCGTTCGAGGGGGCGAACAACGCCTCTCCTGCCTCGACCCGAGCACCCCACAGCGCGAACATGGTGGCATCGCCGCCGTCGTCGAGGATCATGTTGGCGGTGGTGTCCTGACCCCAGTCGAAAATGCGGATCACATAGTCCCAATAGTCTTCCAGCGTCTCGCCCTTGGTGGCGAACACCGGAATGCCCTGCGCGGCGATCGCAGCAGCGGCATGGTCCTGGGTCGAGAAGATGTTGCACGACGCCCAGCGGACCTCAGCGCCCAGATGGACCAGAGTTTCGATCAGCACCGCTGTCTGGATGGTCATGTGCAGCGAGCCGGTGATCCGCGCTCCCGCGAGCGGCTTGGCCGCGCCGAACTCCTGCCGCAGCGCCATCAGGCCGGGCATTTCGGTTTCGGCGATCTCGATCTCCTTGCGGCCGAAAGCAGCAAGGTTGATGTCGGCAACGACATAGTCGTCGAACCCGGTCTTGGGCTGTGTAGCCACCTGTATTCTCCATCGATTGGCGCGGCGTGGCCCTAGCCGCCGGTCCTCGGCAATGCAAATATAAAGAAAGCTTTATATGTGCCGTCGGCGTCGCTGCTTACGGAATCTTTTCGGCTGTGTCACAATCAGCGTCCGAAACTGAGAGGCAGGGACAATGCGTGTTTACCGGCTGGTGGCGACAATCTTGCCGCTTCTGCTCACGGGCTGCCTCCTTACGCCCGGCAAATTCCAATCCACGCTCTCGATCAATGCGGACCGGACCTTCGCCTTCGCCTACAAGGGGGAA
>CAMLKX010000145.1 GCA_946480515.1 uncultured Sphingomonadaceae bacterium
GGAGCGATGACGACCGAACCGGGCTCAACCTCCAGCCCATCCGGCACCCGGTAGTCCAGCGGACCCAGGGCGGCATTGAGGGTTACGACACGGACTCGGGGGAGGGGCATGGAACGGTCATTGCGAGGAGCGCATCGACGAAGCAATCCACGCAAGGAAGCTGGATTGCCGCGCTACGCTCGCAATGACGGTGTCTTCGCTACTTTCCCCGCTTTTTGCGATGCGTGTCGAAGTCGAGCACCGAATGCTCTTCGCCTTCAGGCATCAGGCCGAGCCGGCGGGCGACTTCCTGATAGGCTTCGGCTTCACCGCCCAGGTTCTGGCGGAACCGGTCCTTGTCGAGCTTTTCGTTCGACTTCATGTCCCATAGCCGGCACCCATCCGGGCTGATCTCGTCGGCCAGGATGATCCGCGGGAAATCATTCTCCCACACCCGTCCGAACTCCAGCTTGAAGTCGACCAGGCGGATCCCGATCGCAGCGAACAGGCCGCACATGAAGTCGTTCACGCGGATCGCCATGTCGGCGATTTCGTTCATCTCTTCCTGGCTGGCCCAGCCGAAGCAGGCGATATGCTCGTCAGCGACCATCGGGTCGCCGAGCGCGTCGTCCTTGTAATAATATTCGATGATCGTGCGCGGCAGCTGGGTGCCTTCTTCAATGCCCAGCCGCTTCGACAGCGATCCGGCGGCGACGTTCCGAACCACCACCTCGATCGGGATGATCTCGGCCTGGCGGATCAACTGCTCGCGCATGTTGAGGCGTCGGATGAAGTGGGTCGGTACGCCGATGGTCTGCAGCGCAGTGAAAATATATTCGGAGATGCGGTTGTTGAGGACGCCCTTCCCGGAAATCGTACCCCGCTTCTGGGCATTGAACGCGGTCGCGTCGTCCTTGAAATATTGGATTAGGGTGCCCGGCTCCGGACCCTCGTAGAGGATCTTGGCCTTGCCTTCGTAGATCTGGCGGCGGCGGGCCATCAAGCGCTGCTCCTGGCATCGGAAAGAGAGCGCCCCGGACGCATGGGAATGCGGCGGGGCGGGCGCACCGGCCTATAGTCCAGCCGTGCCGCCCGCGCAATTGTTCCGCCGTCAGACCGTGCTCCTACTGCTGGCCGGATTGGCCCTGCTGGCCCCGCATCCCGGGCATGTTGTTCCACATTCCCATGGTGGATTCGCCCCAGCGGCGGCCCATATCCATCAGCTGATTGCGCCGCTGCGCATCCCACATATAGGCGACGGCTGCGGCACTGACGGCGACCGCCCCGGCGGCAACCAGGTTCGCTGCGGTCAAATTATGCCGGCCCGCCTCCGCGAACTTCTCGAACGCATCGGACAAGCTGTTGGACTGTTCATTTGCTTTTGCCATTCCCGGCCTCCTCTCCATGACGATCCACAAGCGTCCCGAGCAGGCGGTGGATCGCTCCGCGGCCGCCTCAAGCGCGGGGACTTTGCTGTGGAATCAACGGAGGGGCGGGGCTTTGGGTTCCTGCGCCCTCCTTGTTTGATCGACGAACTTCCGCCGCCGGGACACGCCTGCTAACCCGCGTCAATGCAAGCCGACGATCTCCCTTCGACCACCATCGACACACCGTTCGATTCCGCTCTATCCGAGCGCTATCTCGTCTATGCGCTGTCCACGATCACCGCCCGCTCGTTGCCGGACGTCCGCGATGGGCTGAAGCCAGTGCATCGGCGCTTGCTGTGGGCGATGCGGTTACTCCGGCTCGATCCTACCGGAAGCTACAAGAAGTCCGCACGCGTCGTCGGCGACGTGATCGGCAAATATCACCCTCATGGCGACCAGTCGGTCTACGACGCCATGGTCCGCCTCGCCCAGGGGTTCGCGCTGCGCTACCCGCTGGTCGACGGCCAGGGCAATTTCGGCAACATCGATGGCGATAACGCCGCCGCCTACCGCTACACCGAAGCGCGACTGACCCCGATTGCCGCCCAGCTGATGGCCGGGCTCGATGACGGTACCGTCGCATTCAAGCCAACATATAATGGCGAGGAAGAGGAGCCGGAGGTGTTTCCGGGCCTGTTCCCGAACCTGCTCGCTAATGGAGCGAGCGGGATCGCGGTCGGCATGGCCACCTCCATCCCGCCGCATAATCTCGGCGAACTCGTCGAAGCAGCCACTCACCTGATCGACAATCCTCACGCCGAGGACCGGGCGCTGATGGATTTCGTTCAAGGTCCCGATTTTCCCACCGGCGGAGTGCTGGTCGACGGGCGCGAGACGATCATCCATGCTTATGCGACTGGTCGCGGCAGTTTTCGCCTGCGGGCGAAAGTCGAGGAAGTTAAGGAGAAGGGCGGCGGCTGGCACCTCCTTGTCAGCGAAATCCCCTACGGGGTGCAGAAGGGCAAGCTGATCGAGCAGATCGCCGCGCTGATTGCCGACAAGAAGCTGCCGATTCTCGCCGACGTGCGCGACGAAAGCGACGATCAGGTGCGCATTATCCTTGAGCCGCGTTCGCGCACCGTCGACCCGCAATTGCTGCTGGATAGCCTATATCGGCTTACCGACCTGGAAGTGCGCTTTCCGCTCAACCTGAACGTGCTGGACGCGAACCGTACTCCGGGTGTGATGAGCCTGAAGCAGACGCTGACCGCTTGGCTGGCATTCCAGATCGAAGTTTTGCTCAACCGGTCCCGGACCAGGATTGGCAAGATCGACGATCGGCTCGAGTTGCTCGACGGCTTTCTTATCGCCTACCTCAACCTGGACCGGGTGATCGAGATCATTCGGACGGAGGACGAGCCCAAGGCGGTGATGATCGCCGAGTTCGCGCTCACCGACCGCCAGGCCGAGGCGATCCTGAACATGCGGCTGCGGTCACTGCGCAAGCTTGAAGAAATGGAGATTGGCCGTGAGCGCGACGCGCTGGCCAAGGAACGGGAGGAGCTCGCCAAGCTGATCGAGAGCCCGCAGCGCCAGCGAACACGGCTGAAGAAGGAACTGACCGCTCTCAAGGACAAGTTTGGGGACGATCGCCGTACGCGCATCGAGGAAGCGGCGGCCGGTCCTCGGGACTTTGATTGGTCGGCGATGATCGAGAAGGAGCCGATCACCGTCATTCTCTCACAGCGTGGCTGGATCAGGGCGATGAAGGGCCACGTCGCGCTTGATGACTCGGAGACGCTGAAGTTCCGCGAGGGCGATGGCCTGCACCTGATCTTCCACGCGCAGACCACCGACCGGCTTCTCCTCGCAGCCGATAATGGCCGGGTCTACACGCTGGGCGGAGACAAGCTGCCCGGCGGTCGCGGGTTCGGCGAGCCGGTCAGGCTGATGATCGACCTTGATGGCGAGGTTGGAATTGTGGGGTTGCTTTCGGTCAAGTCGGACATGAAGCTGTTGGTCGCATCGAGCGACGGGCGGGGCTTTGTCACGACCGGCGAGGCAACGCTGGCCGAGACTCGCAAGGGCAAGCAGCTCGTCAACTTGCGCCCCGGTGCGAAGGTCGCGGTGCTGAAGCCGATTCCGGACGGCGCGGACACGGTCGCTGTGGTTGGCGAAAACCGCAAGCTGCTCGTGTTCAAACTCGAGGAGCTACCGGAGCTTGGGAGAGGCTCTGGAGTCCAGCTTCAGCGCTATCGCGATGGCGGCCTTGCCGACGCACTGGCGCTATCGTTCAGCGACGGCCTGAGCTGGTCGATGGGCGGCGACAGCGGACGGATCCGTACCGAGGCCGACCTGACTCCCTGGCGCGCAATCCGTGGCGCGTCGGGCCGCATGGCTCCAACCGGATTTCCGAGAAGCAATCGTTTCGGCTAAAGATGCACGGGTGATGAATCTGGAAGCACAGCCGCTTCAGCGCGATCAAGCGCCCGAGGAACGCTCCGTCCATGTGATGAAGCGCGACCGCTTGCTGGCTTCCCTCACTCTCATTGCCGGCGTTGGCTTGATCATCGCGCTCCCTTTCGCGCTGCGTTTCGGCGCGGAGTTCTTTCTTCCCGTGACTGCTGCGCTGGTCGTCGCCATCGCCCTTGTGCCTTTGCTCGAATGGTTCGAGCGGCGGGGAGTGCCGTCGAAGCTTGCCGCGGGTCTGTGCGTGCTGCTGTTCCTGGCCGTGACGCTGTTCGCGATTGCCTCGATCGTGCTGCCGGCGATCGACTGGGTCGCGCTGATTCCGCAGCGCATAGATCGGGTTCGGGCGGCTCTTGGACCTGTGCTCGACCTTTACCAGACGCTTGAACGGTTCATCGACCGCACGTTCGCGCAGATCGCCAGCGCGCCGCGCGGGCAGACCGTCCGCATTGAAACACCCAATTCCCTGCTGGGGCTGATCACCGCCTCGGCGCCGCACGCGATGATCCAGCTGTTTTTCGCGCTGCTGGTGGTGTTCTTCTTCCTCGCCGGGTGGACCACGATGCGCAAGCGGACGATCGTCAGCCGGGGCAGCTTCGAGGGCGCACTGACTACCGCCCGCGTGATTCAGCAAGTTGTGGATGCAACTTCGACTTACCTGGTGACGATCACCATGATCAACGTGGCGCTGGGCACGATCACTGCCGGGGCCCTGTGGGCGCTGGGGATGGATTCGCCGATCATGTGGGGCGGCATCGTCGCGGTGCTCAACTTCATCCCTTACCTGGGGCCGATCGCCGCGGCGCTCCTCCTGACCTTCGGCGGATTGATGACATTCGTCGACCCGTGGGCTGCACTTATTCCACCGGCTGTGTTCGTCGCCCTCCATCTGATCGAGGCCAACCTCATCACGCCGATGATCGTCGGCAAACGGCTGACGATCAGTCCGCTGCTGATCCTCGTTTCGCTAAGCTTCTGGGCGTGGGTCTGGGGAACGACCGGAGCGCTGCTGGCAGTGCCATTGCTGATTATCCTCAAGACCATCTTCACCGCCGCGGGGACTCCCGACATTGCCGGATTCCTCTTCGAGGACGGAACGCTGACCCATGTCGGCGAGGACGACGACGCTGCCGATTAGATCAGCGAAAAGCCGTCCGGATTGGCGTTGACAGGGCAGGGGGGCTCCCCTAACTGCGCCCCACAGCCAAAGCGCGGGTGTAGCTCAGTCGGTTAGAGCGCCGGCCTGTCACGCCGGAGGTCGCGGGTTCGAGCCCCGTCACTCG
>CAMLKX010000146.1 GCA_946480515.1 uncultured Sphingomonadaceae bacterium
ACTCCCGCGCGCGCTCTTCATTGCCCGCATAATTGGCAGCGACGACCATCCCCATGTCGTGCAGCGCCAGGCTGATCGCCTCGCCGATTCCACGGGTTCCACCGGTCACGACCGCCACTCGAGCCATAGCATCCACTCCTTCTATTTTGCTCGAGGATGCTACGCTGCGGCCACCCAGCCTTCAAGCTCGCGGCGGCACAGGAATTCCAGCAAATCCAGGCTTTCCGGGCTGTCGTTCAGGCACTCCAGCACCGCGTAACGCTCGCCTCCGGCAGCTTCAAACTGCTCACGCCCGCGAATGCCCAGCTCTTCCAGCGTTTCGAGGCAGTCCGCGGCGAATCCCGGAGCGGCCACCACAAGCTTGCGCACGCCGTCTAGGGGGAGCGATTGCAAAAGCTGATCCGTGGCGGGCTCGAGCCACTTGGCGCGGCCGAAGCGAGACTGGAAGCTGATCAGGGTTTTTCGGCCGAGGCGCTCGGTGAGTAGCGCGCCGGTCTGCTGGCATTGATCGTGATACGGGTCGCCTAGCGTCCGAGTGCGCTCCGGCATGCCGTGGAAGCTGAGCAGCACAGCGTCGGGAATGAAATTGAGCGCCGACAACTGGCGGTCGAGATTTTGAGCCAGCGCATCGATGTACGCCGGATCATCGAAATAGGGCGGCAGCGTTCGGATCGCAGGCTGAACGCGCATCCCGGCAAGAGCAAGGAACAAGGCGTCATTGGCCGACGCGGTGGTGGCGCCGCAATATTGCGGATAGAGCGGCGCCGCGAGAACCCGGTTACACCCGGCTGCGATCAGTTCCGCCAGCTCCGCCGCGACAGCTGGGCGACCGTAGCGCATCGCATGACGAACCTGCACGGACTCGCCAAACCGCTGCTGCAAAGCTTCGGCCTGGCGGCGAGTGATCGCGGCGAGGGGCGAACCCTGCTCGCTCCAGACCTCTCGATACGCCCGCGCGGACTTGGCTGGCCGGGTGCGAAGAATGATCCCGCGCAGGATCGGCTGCCACGCCCAGGCGGGAATTTCGACCACGCGCCGATCCGACAGAAATTCGGCAAGGTACCGCCTTACCGCAGCGGGGTCAGGCGCGTCCGGAGTGCCAAGATTGATCAGCAGGATTCCGATTTTGCTCATGCGGCACTCAGATCAAATGGAAGTTGTCGGAGGCGACGCCCGGAGCCGGCATGAATGGCGTTCGCAATCGCCGGCGCAAGCACCGGATGAGCGAGGCCGCTGACTCCGCCTGGAGCTTCGTCGCTGTCGATCATCTCGACGTCGATCTGGGGTGTGTCGGCCATGCGGGGGAGATTCATCGCGCCGATATCGCGCGCCACCGGCACCCCGGCAACAAACGACGGACGGGCGGCGGTGGCGCTCGCCAGTGCTTCCAATAGCCCGCCTTCGATCTGCTGACGCACAAGATTGCGATTGATGATGCGTCCGCAGTCGACCACCGCAACCAGCCGCGACACGGCAATGCGCTGATCGCTCCCGATCGCCGCCTGGGCGAGCAGGCCGATGTGCGAGCCGAATGCCGAGTGACAGGCGAGCCCCATCGTGCTGCCGTTGCCGCCGCCGTCCCACCCGCCGAGCGCGGCTGCTCGCGCAATCGCTCGCGCCAGTCGCACGTTGCTGCCCAGCATCCCCATTCGAAAGCCGAGCGGTTCGGCCCCGACCGAACGCGCCAGTTCGTCAACGAAGCTTTCGTTGAAGAAGCCGGTGAGCGCATGCGATCCGCCGCGCATGTAGCCGGTCATGATCGGCAGCGCCGTGACCACGGCCTCGACCCCTAGCGCGTCGATCCCGTAGGACGGCACTGCCCCAGCTAAATCGCTCGGTGAATAGCTGGTCGAGACAGCTCGACCTGATAAGCGTGCGAAGGCTCCAGATTCGCCAGCGGTACTAGCGATACGGGCGGACCATGCCGCGATGCGCCCCTGCGGCCCGACAATTCCTGCCATCCGCGCCAAGGCCGGCTGCCGGAGCCGCTCGTGGTGCTGACTCTCGCTCACCGGGAAATTCAATTGCACCGGACGGCCGAGTTCCGCCGCAATTTCGACAGCAAACGGAACCGCATCGGCCTCAAGCGCCCGGCCGGCGCCCCCGCCAACCGGCATGGGATAGAAGACGACCTGCTCTTCGCCGAAGCCTGCTGCATTCGCCGCCGCCGCGCGCGCAATTGCAGGGGCCTGGCTTGGCGCCCACACTTCAAGCCGATCGCCAGTGAACCGCGCGGTTGCGGTCAACGTCTCCAGTCCATGATGGATTGCGGGCGCAATGCGGTAGGTCGCGGTCACCGGCGAAGTCCGGTTCAGCAACTGCGAAACGTCCCCGGCTTCAGCGATACTCGTCGCTTCGCCTTGCTCCAACGCATCGTCGAGCCGCGACCTGATCAGGTCCGTTGTCGCGTCTACACGCCCGGTGAAGCGGGGCCGGGCGGCCGCAAGCGCCTGCTGAGCTTCCCACCATGTGGCCCCGGCAACGGCGAGCCAATTCTCGCGAACAACAATCCGGATCGTCGTCGAAACGGCCTCAGCCGCCGCGCGATTGAAGCCGACCAATCTCCCGCCATGCGGGGCAATCCTGATCGAGGCGAACAGCATCTGGGGCAGGCGCACGTCCGCCGCAAACCTCGCGCTGCCGTTGATCTTGCCAGGCAGGTCTAGGCGGGGAAGTGGCTCCCCGATCAGCTTGCCTTTGCGGAGAGAGGATCGGGACGGCAGCTCCTCCCCAGCAGCCTGGATCGCAATGCGCCCGAACGGGACAGTCTTCCCGTCATGAACGATAGCTCCGCCAATCGCGTCGCACTCTGCTGGATCGACGTCCCATTGCCGAGCTGCAACCTTGATCAGCTGAGTTCGCGCTGCGGCAGCCGCTGCGCGCAGGATTGGATCGAATGCGCGTATCGACGTCGATCCAGCAGTGACCTGGAACTGGCCGGAGCCTCCGAACAGCCCACCAGCCGTCCAACCCTCCGCATCCGCCAGCGGGTTGGCATAGGCTGCGGACGGCGTAGCGGGCTCAACCGCAACCTGGTCCCAGTCAGCGCCTAATTCATCCGCAACGATCTGAGCGAAACCGGTCCAAATGCCCTGTCCCGTTTCCACCTGCGGAACGGCAACGGTGACCCGGCTGTCGGGACCGATTCTGATCCAGTGATCGAACAACGCCTCACCCTCGCCGGGCCTCAGCGCTGATGAGTGCCCTCGCGGCCACAGCGCATAAGCGGCAATCAGGCCGATGCCCGCGCCACCGCCGATCAGCAGCGTTCGGCGGTCGACCGATGGCAAAGTCAGGGACATTGGGCGAACTGATAGGGCGTCGTTGCGCGCTGTGCCAGTCAGCCCCTATGACCGGTGCACAGGAAGGGGAACAACGTGATCACTGTCGCAGCCGTTGCCGCGGTCAATTGGACCGATCTCAACCTATCGCCAGTCGCGCTGGACCTCGGTTTCTTTCAGCTGCGCTGGTACAGCCTGGCCTACCTCGCCGGGATTTTCATTGGCTGGTGGTATCTGCTGAAGCTGCTCAGGCAGCCGGGGGCGCCAATGGCGCGCCGCCATGCCGACGACATCGTCTTCTTCGCGGCGCTCGGGATCATCCTTGGCGGTCGCCTCGGCTACGTGCTGTTCTACAACCTGTCCTATTATCTCGCGCATCCGATCGACGTGGTGAAGCTGTGGGACGGCGGCATGTCGTTTCATGGCGGCGTGATCGGCACGAGCGTCGGGATCATTCTGTTTGCTCGAAAGCACGGGCTCAACTGGCTCCGGATCCACGATTATGTCGCCTGCTGCGTTCCGTTCGGTCTTGGGTTCGGCAGGCTCGCGAATTTCACCAATGCGGAATTGTGGGGCAAGGCGACCGACGTGCCGTGGGCGGTGAGGTTTCCAGAATTCGTCGCTGGAATCTCCGTGCTGGGCCCGCCACGCCATCCCAGCCAGCTGTATGAAGCGTTGCTCGAGGGGCTCGTCCTGTTCCTGATCCTGTGGTGGATGTTCTGGAAAACGGATGCGCGCTATCAACCCGGCAAGCTCGTCGGCGCCTTCATCCTGTTCTATGGCCTGTTCCGCTTCCTGGTCGAGTTTGTGCGCGAACCGGACTCGCAACTCGTTGAGTTTGCCGAGGCAACGGGATTGCACATGGGTCAGTGGCTGTGCGTGCCGATGATTGCGGGCGGGCTCTATCTGATGGCCAGCGCCAAGGGCAGGCGAGTTCGAATCGAGCCGGCGGCGGGAACCCAAAGCGTCGCGTGACCCCGTTCGAGAGCGCCCTCCGCGAGCGGATCAGCAGCACCGGACCGATCAGCGTCCATGACTATATGGCTGCCTGCAACGCGCACTATTATGCCACGCGCGATCCGCTCGGCGCGGCCGGGGATTTCACGACCGCACCGGAGATTTCGCAGATATTCGGCGAACTGATCGGGGCGGCACTGGCTGATTGCTGGATCCGCGCCGGCAGGCCCACCGCTATTCGGTACGTCGAGCTCGGACCCGGCAGGGGAAGTTTGGCCGCGGACGCGTTGCGGGCGCTCGCCGCAGCTGGTTTGAAACCTTCGGTCGATCTGGTGGAGACCAGCCCGGCGCTCCGGCAGGTCCAAGCCAAAATGGTGACAGGGGCCGTGTGGCACGACGACTTGTCGACCCTCCGGGATGGTCCGCTGCTGCTGGTGGCCAATGAGTTCCTCGACGCACTGCCGGTGCGGCAATGGATCGGCAACAAGGAACGGCGGGTTGAGCTTGATGGCGATCGGCTGCGCTTCTCCGCTGAGGGTCCGATCCGCGAAGACTCGTCCCCTCGGGATGCGGCGGTTCGGGAGATCGCCAGCCGCCTGACGGCGCAGGGAGGCGTGGCTCTGATTATCGACTATGGTCATGCGGCGAGTGCTTCCGGTGACACGCTGCAGGCGGTTCGCCGCCATCGGTTTGCCGATCCGCTCGATCACCCCGGCGAGCAGGATCTCACTGCCCATGTCGATTTCGAAAGCGCGCGGCGCATTGCCGAGCAGACCGGAGTGATCGTCCACGGCCCGGTCACGCAGGGCAACTGGCTGAAGGCGCTCGGCCTTGA
>CAMLKX010000147.1 GCA_946480515.1 uncultured Sphingomonadaceae bacterium
GGCCGACCAGGACCGGCTTGGCCAGGCCCTCGTCGATGGCGGCCATGACGACCCGGGGGACGGCGATCTGGGACAGCAGGCCCACGATCGAGGCGAACATGGCGATGGCGATGGCGAAGAACAGTGATGTCGGCGCCGCTCTGGCGCGGGCCGGAGTCAGCCCGCAGGCGCTGAATGCCGCGATCGACCGGCTGCGCGGCGGCCGCACCGCCGACACGCAGAGCGCGGAAGACCGCTACGATGCGCTGAAGAAATATGCGCGCGACCTGACCGAGGCAGCCCGCGAGGGCAAGCTCGACCCGGTGATCGGCCGCGACGAGGAAATCCGCCGCACGATCCAGGTGCTCGCTCGCCGCACCAAGAATAATCCGGTGCTGATCGGCGAACCGGGCGTGGGGAAAACCGCGATTGTTGAAGGACTTGCGCTACGCATCGCCAATGGCGACGTGCCCGACGGGATCAAGGACCGGCGGCTGCTGTCGCTCGACA
The DNA here is from genome assembly GCA_946480515.1 of uncultured Sphingomonadaceae bacterium. The sequence goes on from CAMLKX010000147.1 coordinate 490, forward strand.
TGGGCGCTCTGATCGCCGGCGCGAAATATCGCGGCGAATTTGAAGAGCGGCTGAAAGGCGTGCTCGACGAGGTCAAGCAGGCCGCCGGCGAGATCATCCTGTTCATCGACGAGATGCATACGCTGGTTGGGGCGGGGAAGAGCGAGGGCGCGATGGATGCGTCCAACCTGCTCAAGCCGGCGCTTGCGCGTGGCGAGCTGCACTGCATCGGTGCGACAACGCTCGATGAATATCGCAAGCATGTCGAGAAGGACGCGGCACTGGAGCGGCGTTTCCAGCCGGTCTTCGTCGGCGAACCGACGGTCGAGGACAGCATCTCGATCCTGCGTGGCCTCAAGGAGAAGTATGAGCTGCACCACGGCGTGCGGATCACCGACGCGGCGATCGTCGCGGCGGCGACCTTGTCCAACCGCTACATCACCGACCGCTTCCTCCCCGACAAGGCCATCGACCTGATGGACGAGGCGGCGAGCCGCATCCGCATGGAGGTGGAGTCGAAGCCGGAAGAAATTGAGAATCTCGATCGCCGAATCATCCAGCTCAAGATTGAACGCGAAGCGTTGAAGAAGGAGCAGGACGCGGCGTCGAAGGACCGGCTCGCGCGCCTTGAGCAGGAGCTCGCCAATCTTGAGCAGCAGTCGGCCGAGCTGACCCAGCGCTGGCAGGCGGAGAAGGAGAAGATCGCCTCCGAAGCCAAGATCAAGGAGCAGATCGACTCCGCCCGCCTCGAGCTCGAGCAGGCGCAGCGCAGCGGCGATCTCGCGAAGGCAGGCGAGCTCCAATATGGGCGCATCCCCGAACTCGAACGGCAGCTTGAGGAAGCACAAGCCGCTACGCATGGAGCGATGCTCCGCGAGGAGGTCACCGATCAGGATATCGCTGCGGTGGTCAGCCGCTGGACCGGAGTGCCGGTCGAACGGATGATGGAGGGCGAGCGCGAGAAGCTGATCCAGATGGAACAGCTGATCGGCAAGCGGGTCATCGGCCAGGAAGACGCGGTGAAGGCGGTCTCGGCCGCCGTTCGCCGGGCCCGGGCCGGGCTGCAGGATCCCAACCGGCCGCTTGGCTCATTCCTGTTCCTCGGTCCCACGGGCGTGGGCAAGACCGAGCTGACCAAGGCGCTGGCCGAATTCCTGTTCGATGATTCCGCAGCAATGGTCCGCATCGACATGAGCGAGTTCATGGAGAAGCATGCCGTGGCGCGCCTGATCGGCGCTCCTCCCGGCTATGTCGGCTATGAGGAAGGCGGCGTGCTGACCGAAGCGGTGCGGCGGCGGCCCTACCAGGTCGTGCTGTTCGATGAGGTCGAGAAGGCGCACCACGACGTGTTCAACGTGCTGCTGCAGGTGCTCGATGACGGCCGGTTGACCGACGGCCAGGGCCGGACGGTTGATTTCACCAATACGCTGATCATCCTGACCTCGAACCTCGGCTCGCAATATCTCGCGGGGCTAAGCGAAGATGAGGATGTCGAGAAAGTCGAGCCGCAGGTAATGGAGGTCGTCCGCGGCCATTTCCGGCCGGAATTCCTCAACCGGCTGGACGAGATCATCCTGTTCCACCGGCTTGGCTCGGCGCATATGGGTCCGATTGTCGATATTCAGGTGGCGCGGCTCCAATCGCTGCTCAATGAACGGAAGATCAGGCTCGAACTCACCGACGGCGCGCGCACCTGGCTCGGCCGGGTCGGCTATGACCCAGTCTATGGGGCGCGGCCGCTGAAGCGGGCGGTGCAGAAATATCTGCAGGACCCGCTCGCCGACGCGATCCTCGCTGGCGAGGTGCGCGATGGATCGACCGTTCGCGTCGAAGAGGGCGACGGAAAATTGCTACTGCAGCCGGTGGTTGAGCGCGCGGCCGCGGCTTAGGGCCTGGAGCGGGGGCTTGCCCCGCTCCATGTTCCATCAATTGGCGCCGCCGAAGTTCGCCCGGACCCCCGCGTAGAAAAAGCGGCCGACCGGGCTTACCGGGTAGAAGCGATCCAGGTCCGGCTTCTGATTGGTGAAGTTGTTCACGCCGGCATAGAAGCGGAAGCGATCCTCGACATCGATCGCGGCCTGCAGATCATGCGTGTGCTTGGCGTCGAAGGTGATGTTCTCCGGCGAGGCGATGTCGGGGTCGCCCGCGATCTCCTCCAGTGAGTAGCGCTTGGTCTTGCTGAAATAGTTGAAGCCGTAGTTGATCATGAGGGGCTTCATCATCCAGGTGAGATCGACCGTCGCCTGCCACTTGGGCGCATATTGCTCCGTTCGATCATCATCGACGCTCGCTCCCTCCGCCGGAATGAATTCCAGCCGGTCGAGATAGTTGCCGATCATGTGCAGTTCGAACTGACCAATGTTGCGGCGGATCCCGAGCCGAGCCGGATCGAGCCGGTAGCGCAACTCGGCATCGAGCCCGGCCGTCCGGAACTGCGCCACATTTTGCGGTTCCAGCAGATAATCGACGATCGCGCCGTTCAAGGGATTCCGGACGATCCCTTCGCAGAAGCTGTTCTCGATGGTCGGAGAGTCGACACAGAGGTCGGCAAGCTCCTGCGCGCTCGGCTGGTTGATCGCGTCCTTGATCTTGATGTCGTACCAATCGAGCGTCACCGCCAGGCCTGGAATAAAGCGGGGCTGGAGAGCGAGGCCGAGAGTCCAGCTTTTCGCCGTCTCCTCCGACAAGTCCCGATTGCCCGCGCGAGTGCCGGCAATCGCGAAGGGGTTGGGCGTATAGGCGATGACACCCGCGAGGATCTCCGCGCAGTTCTCAGCCCGATACTCGCTGCCGTTGTTCAGACGGCTCGGATCGCACGGGTCGTCAATGAACTGGAAGGTTTCGCTCTGCGGGCTGAACAGTTCGTTGATGTTCGGCGCCCGGACGGTCCGGGCCGCGGTGCCGCGCAACATAAGGTCCCGAACCGGTGACCAGCGAAGCCCCAGGTTCCACGTGGTGGTGTGGCCGATCGTCGAATAATCCGAGAAGCGAAGTGCTCCGGTCGCTTCGAGGTTGTGGATGAACCTCAGGTCGCTGGCGATCGGCAGCCGAACCTCGGCGAAGCCTTCCAGCACATCGAACGACCCTGCCACTTCCACGGTGCGATTGCCGAAGGTCTGTCCCGCCGCGTCCTCCGTCGCCGGCGTGCTGCGGCTGCTCTCGCGGCGCCATTCGGCGCCAGCGACGAAACTGATCGGACCGCCTGGAAGCTCGAAGCCGGGGACACGTCCGCTGAGGAAGCCGTTGATGACATGCTGCGTCTGCCGGGCCGTGGCAACGCTGTCCGTCATGATCCAGTCGATTGCCGCCTGGCTCGGTGCGCCCTCGCCGAACAGGTTGAGCGGAACGCATCCGCTGCCGGGGCCGGGCGTGAAGGACAAGCTTGGAAGCGCGCCAAAAAAGAAGGGCCGATTTCCGAAATTATAAAAGGGTTGATCAAGAAGCTGGGCAGGGAAGACATTCGACCGGCACACCGGCTCACCGGTAACCGGGTCCGCGATTACATCGAGCGCAGCAAAAAACCGGTCATTGTAGCGGTTGTTGATCGCCTTGAACCGGCTGTGCGAGCGACCGAACACATAGGAGACTTCGTAGCGCAGGTCATCGGACAGATCGCCTTCGAGGCCAAGGACAGTACGCCAGGTCTTGCGCGTATTATCTTCCGCCCGGATGCCTAAATCGAAGTTGTCGCGCGAAAGCAGCAGCCCGTCCGGCACTGCCCCCGGCGGCAACCCGAGGAGAAGCCCCGGGAAACCCGGCATCATCTGAGCAAGCACTCCAGGAGAAATGAATGGATTGTCCGCAGGAACAAGCACGGTGTAATCGAAGGTCGGCTGGCTCTCACTGAAAGCCCGGCTTCTGGCATGCTTCACCTCGGCGAATAGCTTGACCGCCGGGCTTAGTTCGAAGTTGGCCGTTCCATTGAACACGTGCCGGTTGTTGCGCGCGATCACATCGCCAATGAAATCGGCTACGGATGTGCCGTCGCCGCCAACTGTGTAGCTCGACGACAGCGGCGTGCCGACGTCGTACAGAGATCCATCTGGACGAACCATGTAGAACGGATTCGGTAAGATGGCTCCGCCCGGAGAACTCCCGAAATAGCGGATGCCGCATACCGGCACCTCATCCGGAATGCCGGCATCATCGTCCCCATCGACCTGGTCAGCGAGGTTCGGCTGCATCGTGCAGTATCCGCTGTCGCGAAGATAATCGCGATCGCGTGCCCGCAGACGGCCGTCATGATTATATTGATAGGCGAGCGTGATGTTGCCGCGGCCATCAGCAAAGTTATGCCCCCCAACCAGACTCGCGCTCCAGTTGCCGGGGCTGCCCTCAGAGGCAACTCCGCCCTGGAAGTGGCCGGTAAGCCCTTCGAAATCCTTCTTCATGATGAAGTTGACGACGCCGGAGACCGCATCCGCGCCGTAGATGGCCGATACGCCGCCAGTTGCGACTTCGACCCGTTCCACCAGGTCCAGCGGAATGCTTCCGATGTCGACGCCGGCGGTCCCCGGCAAGTGACCGACGTGACGCCGGCCGTCGACCAGCACCAGCGTGCGCTGCGGACCGAGGTTG
>CAMLKX010000148.1 GCA_946480515.1 uncultured Sphingomonadaceae bacterium
AACGCGATGGTGCTGCGCGCCGGGCTCCCGCTGCAGGACATGGAATTCGTCCAGTTCCATCCGACCGGGATCTACGGCGCCGGCGTGTTGATCACCGAAGGAGCGCGCGGCGAAGGCGGCTACCTCACCAACTCCGAGGGCGAGCGCTTCATGGAGCGCTATGCGCCGAGCGCGAAGGACCTCGCCAGCCGCGACGTTGTCTCACGCTCGATGGCGATGGAAATTCGCGAGGGACGCGGAGTCGGGGAGCACAAGGACCATATCTTCCTTCATCTCGACCACATCGATCCGAAGACGCTCGCCGAACGGCTTCCGGGCATCACCGAGACGGCCAAGATCTTCGCGGGGGTGGACCTCACTCGCCAGCCGATCCCGGTGGTTCCGACGGTTCATTACAATATGGGCGGAATCCCGACCAATTATCATGGCGAGGTCGTCACCCTGAAGGACGGAAACCCGGATTCAGTGGTGCCCGGCCTGTTCGCTGTTGGCGAAGCCGCCTGCGTGTCGGTCCACGGCGCCAATCGTCTCGGCTCGAACAGCCTGATCGATTTGGTCGTGTTCGGCCGCGCGGCCGGCCATCGTCTCGGCGAAGTGATCAAGGCCGGCGCCAAGCAGCGGGAGCTTCCTTCAACCAGCGCCGATCTTGCGCTGGATCGGCTCGATCGCTTCCGCAACGCGCAGGGGGGTAGCTCCACCGCTCAGATCCGTCTCGAGATGCAGCGGACGATGCAGGCGGACTGCGCCGTGTTCCGCACAGAGCGCACTCTTGAAGAAGGCAAGGCGAAGATCGGCGAGATCTACCGGAAAATGGCCGATGTGCGCGTGACGGACCGCAGCCTCATCTGGAACAGCGACCTGGTCGAGACGCTTGAACTCGACAATATGCTGGGCCAAGCGGTGGTGACGATGCAATGCGCCGCCAACCGCAAGGAAAGCCGCGGCGCTCATATGCACGAGGATTTTGCGGAGCGTGACGACGCCAACTGGATGAAGCACAGCATCGCCTGGATCGACGGCTGGGGCGGCCAGGGCGGCGACGTCCGGATCGATTATCGCCCCGTCCACGAATATACGCTCACTGAGGACATCGGCTACATCAAGCCGAAGGCGCGGGTCTACTAAGGGCAGGTTTGCGGAAGGCGGAATGACCGCTTCCGGACAGCCGGCAGAGCGCAGCGGACAGGTTGCCGGTCTGCTGCTGATCGCCGCTGCGGGCGCCGGGATGGCGATCGCCAACTCGACCCTCGAACCAGCTTATCACGGGGTCCTCGAAGCCCGGATCGGCCCGTTCACGCTGCATCAGTGGATTGCCGATGGGCTGATGGCCCTGTTCTTTCTGTTGGTCGGGCTTGAGGTCAAACGCGAATGGTTGTGCGGGCGGCTGGCGAGCCCCGCGGGCCGCAAACTGCCAATCCTTGCCGCCGCGTCGGGAATGGCCGTTCCGGCGATCATCTTTCTCGCCGTGACAGGCTTCGATCCGGTGCTCGCGCCGGGCTGGGCGATCCCAGCAGCGACCGACATTGCCTTCGCGCTGGGCGTGCTGGCGTTGCTTGGCCCACGCGCGCCGCCGGCAATCAAGGTGCTGCTCGTTGCGGTTGCCATCATCGATGACATCGGTGCGGTGGTGATCATCGCGCTGGCTTACACGCAAGCGATCAATGGCGCCGCGATCGGGCTTGCGCTGGTCATCCTCACCGCCATGGCAACCATGAACCTGTTTGGCGTGCGAAATCTGTGGCCCTATCTGATTGGCTTCCTGCTGCTCTGGGTGGCAGTTCATGAAAGCGGGGTTCACGCCACCATCGCGGGGGTGCTTGCGGCACTGACCATTCCCCTGGGCAGGAATGAAGAGCGGTCGCCGCTGCGAACGCTTGAACATCGGCTGCATCCGTGGGTGATGCTCGGCATCCTCCCGCTGTTCGGGTTCGTGAGCGCAGGAGTGACGATCGACGGCGCCTCGCAGCTTCTGCAACCGCTCCCGATCGGTGTGGCGATGGGGCTGTTCCTGGGCAAGCAGCTGGGCGTCTTCGGAGCGGTATGGCTCGCCGACCGCAGCGGAATAGCGCCCAAGCCAGCCGGAGTGGGGTGGAGCCAGCTTTATGGCGCGGCGATGCTGTGCGGCATCGGCTTCACCATGAGCTTGTTCATCGGCGGGCTCGCCTTCCCTGGCCAGCCTGAACTTGCCGACGAGGCGAAGCTCGGTACGATGGCCGGATCGATCCTGTCGGCGATTGCCGGAGCGTTAGTACTGCGTCTTGCGGCTCCCGCCACGCCGCCACCGCCGGCTGATCAACGGGAGTGGGACGCGGTTTTCGCTGGCTCTGACGAGCATTAGACGCCAAAGGCGGCGCTTTGCGCCGCACAGGACGATCATGGACCATTTCGAATTCCGCGACGGGCAGGCCTTCTGCGAAGATGTTGCCCTGAAGGACATCGCCGAAGCGGTCGGCACCCCAGTCTATGTCTATTCGCGAGCTACTCTGGAGCGTCATGCGCAGGTCTTTACCCAGGCTTTGTCGGGGCTCGACAATCCCTGGATTGCATTTGCGCTGAAGTCGAATCCGAACCTGGCGGTCGTCAAAGTGCTGCAGCGGCAGGGCTTCGGGGCCGACGTCGTCTCCGGCGGAGAGTTGGCGCGCGCGCTTGCGGCCGGAATGGCGCCTGGAGACATCGTTTTTTCCGGAGTGGGGAAGACACAGGTTGAGCTTGCCCAGGGGCTGGATGCCGGCATTGGTCAATTCAACCTGGAATCCGAAGAAGAGGCAATCGAGCTTGCCCGGATCGCGGAGGCGCGGGGCGTGCGTGCCGCCTGCGCGCTTCGAGTCAATCCGGATGTCGATGCGGGGACTCATGAGAAGATCTCGACCGGCAAGGCGGAGAACAAGTTCGGAGTTCCGATCGATCGCGCCGAACAGCTGTTCGCGCACCTGTCGCGCCTTTCTGGCTTGGATCTACGCGGGGTGGCAGTGCACATCGGCAGCCAGCTTTCAAGCCTCGCGCCGATGGAGTCGGCATTCGCACGGCTGGGGCAACTGATCGAAACCCTCCGCTCAGCGGGGCACCGGGTCACCCATGCCGACCTGGGCGGCGGACTGGGCGTGCCCTACAAGGCCGGCGAAATCATGCCGAGCCCGGCCAAGTATGGCGAGATGGTCGCCCGCGTCACCCGTGGGTGGGATGTCCGGCTGATGTTCGAGCCGGGTCGAGTGATCTCGGGCAATGCCGGCGTGTTGCTGACGCGGGTCGTTCGGGTAAAGCGCGCCTCAAATGGTCCACCGTTCGTGGTCGTCGACGCAGCCATGAACGATCTCGCCCGCCCGGCACTCTACGGCGCGTGGCATGACTTTGAGGCGGTCCGGCCGACCGGGGAGCGGATGACGGCGCATATCGTCGGTCCGATCTGCGAGACCGGCGACACCTTCGCCCGTGATCGGGATTGTGACGCCGTTGGATCGGGTGACCTTGCCATGTTCCGGACTGCCGGAGCCTACGGCGCGACCATGGCGTCAAGCTACAATAGCCGGGGCTTCGTTGCCGAAGTGCTCGTCGATGGTGACAAGTTCGCGGTGGTCGCCGACCGCATCCTGCCGGAGACGATCTTCGCCGCCGAGCGAGTACCCGACTGGCTGGCCTGACGCAGCTCAGGCAGCCTGCGAGCTGGTCCCGCCCTGAGTCTGGCGCCGTTGCTCCACCGCTTCGGCAAGCCGGTCGAACATCGGACCGGTCTGGTCCCAGCCGATGCAGCCATCAGTGATGCTCTGCCCGTAGGTCAGCGACTTTCCGGGTGCGAGGTCCTGGCGGCCATGGACCAGATTGCTTTCGATCATCACGCCCATGATCCGGCGCTCGCCCGCTGCCACCTGACGCGCAACTTCGTCGATCACCAGCGGCTGGTTCGCCGGGTCCTTGCGGCTGTTGCCATGGCTGGCGTCGATCATCAGGCGGCAATCGACCTTGGCCTCCGCGGCCTGCTGACAGGCGTCTTCGACATGCTTGGCGTCGTAGTTGGGCTCCTTTCCGCCACGAAGGATGATGTGGCAGTCGGGATTTCCTGCAGTCGACACGATCGCTGAGTGGCCAGCCTTGGTGACGGACAGGAAGTGGTGCGGCTGGGATGCGGATTTGATCGCGTCGCAAGCGATGCGCAAATTGCCGTCTGTGCCGTTCTTGAAGCCGACCGGGCAGGACAGGCCGGATGCCAGCTCGCGGTGGACCTGGCTCTCGGTGGTGCGGGCGCCGATCGCTCCCCACGCAACCAGATCCGCGACATATTGTGGGGTCATGACGTCGAGGAACTCCGTCCCCGCCGGCATGCCCATTTCGTTGATGTCGAGCAGAAGCTCGCGAGCGATCTTCAGGCCCTTGTTGATGTTGAAGCTGTCATTGAGGTCCGGATCGTTGATCAGCCCTTTCCAGCCGACGGTCGTGCGCGGCTTTTCGAAATAGACGCGCATGACGATTTCGAGCCGGTCCTTCAGCCTTTCGCGCTCGGCCATGAGAAGGCGCGCATAGTCGCGGGCTGAAGCAGGGTCGTGAACCGAACAGGGCCCAACCACGACCAGCAGCCGGTCGTCGCTGCCGTCGAGGATCGCGTGGATCGCGCGCCGCGCTTCGAACACAGTGTCACCCGCCGCGTCGTTGCAGGGGAAATCGCGCAGCACATGCGATGGCGGCACGACTTCCTGGATATTGACGATCCTCAGATCATCGACGTTGTGGCGGGTCATTCAAAAGTCCATTCTCTTGTCTGTTTTTAGCCGGCGCTACGGCCGAAATCGGCCTCCGCGACATCCTGCCCCTGTTCAATGATACCGCGACGGATGGTGCTTGTGCGGCTGAACAGTTCGAACAGCGTGTCGCCGTCATCGCGGCGAATGGCACGCTGCAGGACGGTCAGGTCCTCGCTGAACCGCTGCAGCGTATCCAGCACCGCGGTCTTGTTGGCAAGAAAGATATCGCGCCACATCACGGGGTTGGACGCCGCGATCCGCGTAAAATCG
>CAMLKX010000149.1 GCA_946480515.1 uncultured Sphingomonadaceae bacterium
GTCCACCCGTGGCTGGACGATCAGCGAGGTCGATGCCGGAGAGCTGGAATTTCATCTGGTCGATCGTGCGCTCTGACGATCGGGTCACCCACCCCCGCCTGCCGCTTCCCTTATTGATCAGCCGCCACCCGCGGGCACGCTCGCTCAAACTGCGCGTGGACGTCCTTGCAGGTGTCCTGCGACTGACCTGCCCACCCAGAGTTGCGCGCAGTGCTGCGTTGCGTTGGGCTGGCGAGCAAGGGCCATGGGTGGAGCAGCAACTTGCCAGCAGGGCGCCTGCGATCCCGTTTGTGCATGGGTCGATCATCCCGTTCGACGGTGCTCAGCTTAAATTGATCTGGGTTGAATCGCAGCCGCGGCAAGCCCAGCGCCACGGTGACCGGATTGTAGTGGGTGGACCATATTCCGGATTTGCGCGCCGGGTCGAAACGTGGCTGCGCAAGCAGGCGCAGACGGTCCTGAACGCCGATACGCGGGAGGTTGCGGCCCGCGCCGGGGTGATAGTGACCAGTGTCTCGATTGGCGACCCGGTCAGCCGATGGGGGAGCTGCTCAGCGGAGGGGTCGATCCGCTACAGCTGGCGGCTGATCATGGCACCGCCCGAGGTCCGGCGAGCGGTCGTTGCACATGAAGTGGCGCATCGAGTCCACATGAACCACGGGCCGGAATTCAGGACACTGGAGGCCGCGCTGTTTGACGGCAACCTCAAGCAAGCGTCGGCGCTACTGAGAAAACTCGGGCGGTCGCTCCATCTCATCGGCCGCCCCGCCTGACGCGGGCGGCCGCTCCGGCTCATTACCAAAGATACGGTCGAGTTCGGTCTGGTTCGGCGCCCGCGGCCGCTCCTCGCCGGGCCGAGGAGCGAGCGGGTCGGTTGGCGGTGGGGTTATGGGATTTCCATATTCGTCCACCATCTGCTCCGGCGGAAGCTCTTCGGGCATCATGCCCCAGGCTTCCTCATCCGGCTCCAGCTGCCAGTCCGGCATCGGCACTTCGATCTGAAAGTTTTCGATCGGCCGTTTGGCGACCGCCTTGACCATGAAGTCGTGGAATGCGCGCGCCGGCGCAGTACCGCCCTGGAGCCCACCGACTCGCCTGGCATCGTCGCGGCCCATCCACACGCCGGTGGTCAGGCCGCTTGAAAAGCCGATGAACCATCCATCCTTGTTGGAGCTGGTTGTCCCCGTCTTGCCGGCAACGGGCCGGCCGATTTGTGCCGCGCGTCCCGTCCCGCTGAGCACGGCGGTCTGGAGCAGGTCGGTCATCTGCGCTGCTACCCAGGGCGCGACCAGCACCCGCTGCTCGTCACGTTCATGGCGGTAGAGGAGGCGTCCATCCGCGGTGACCACCTTCACGATTGGATAGGGTGTTACCGAAACGCCGCCGGCGCTCACTGCCGCGAAGGCACGGGTCATGTCGATCAAGCGAACCTCGCTGCTTCCCAGCACCATCGACGGAAAGGTCGCAATCTGGCTGCTCACGCCGAAGCGATGCGCCATGTCGGCGATTGTTCCAAAGCCGAGTTGCGCGCCGATCTTGGCACTGACGGTATTGATCGACCGGGCGAAGGCCTCGCGCAGTGTCACGGCACCGGCATGGGTGCGGGTCGCGTTGCGCGGTCGCCACCCCTCAACAGAAATGGGTTCATCAACAATCGTGTCGGTCGGCTTCATACCTGCTTCGAGCGCCGCGAGATAGACGAACAGCTTGAACGCCGAGCCGGGCTGCCGCTCTGCCTGTGTACTGCGGTTATACAGGGAATCGACATAATCACGGCCCCCAACCATCGCGCGCACGGCGCCGTCGCGGTCGAGCGCAACCAGCGCACCCTGCGCGCCGCCTGGAGTATTGCCGCGGATCGCGGCGTCCGCTGCGGCCTGCATTACCGGGTCGAGCGTGGTCCAAACGTCCAGCGGCTCGTCACGCTCATCAATCAGATTATCAAGCTGGGGGAGCGCCCAGTCGGTGAAGTAGCGGACGCTGTTCTGCTTGCTCGACCGCTCCAGCCGGATCGCAGCCGGATTGACCGCAGCAGCGGCCGATGGCGACAGGAAGTTGTGTTTGACCATCTGCTCGATGACGATGGTGGAGCGGTCGCGCGCAGCCTCCGCGTCGGCAGTCGGCGCATAGTTCGACGGCGCCTTCACCAGACCGGCAATGATCGCTGCCTCACCGAGGCTGAGGTTGCGCGCACTATGGCCGAAAAATCGGCGCGACGCAGCGTCGATGCCATAAGCGCCGCCGCCGAAATAGACCCGGTTGAGATAAAGCTCCAGAATCTGATTCTTGCTGAACTTGCGCTCGAGCGCGAGTGCGAGAATCCCCTCCTTGACCTTCCGCCCGAACGTGCGGCTGTTGGTCAGAAAGATGTTGCGCGCCAGCTGCTGGGTGATCGTTGAACCGCCTTGCCGCCAGCGGCCACTTTGAACCCGCACGGCGACCGAGCGAACCACGGCAATTGGGTCAACCCCGATGTGTGATCGGAAACGATGGTCCTCGACCGCAATCATCGCGGCCCTCATTTGCGGCGGGATTTGCTCGTAAGGCAGCCACTGGCCAAAGCTTGGGCCGAGCGACACGAGCACGGCTCCATCGACCGAACGAATGCGGATGGTCTGGCCAAGGTCGGATCGCCGCTCCAGTTCGGAATAGGACGGGAGCGAGTTGATCGCGATGACAACTGCAACGCCAAGCGCAAGAAGCGCGAGCGCGACCGTTGCAACGCCGATCTTCAGGAGGCTCTTGATCCACCGCAGAACATGTTGCGAGGGCGACTGGGACGGGGGTTTGCGAGCCATTCACGCGTTGGATAGGGACTCACCGGCTCCGGCTCAAGCAATCGATCAGCGCCGCTGGCGAGGGCAGCAGCGTTTACTTGCTCTGGTTAGCGCCGTCTTAACCGCGTCTTAGACATTGCTGAATAATCCATAACGGATGAACGGCGGAACGAAGGCTCTGCTCGCGGTCCTCGCTGTCACGACGGTTTTTCCGTCGGCCAGCACGTTCGCCCAATGCCGTCTGTGCGCCGAAGCCCCAGAGCCTGAGCGGGTCGAGCAAGAGACTCGCGCATTGCGACTGGAAATTGAGACGATCCTCGACTTCGATCGCCTAATCCTCACCGGGGCGCAGGGAGGTAGCGTGATCCTCGATCCGCGCGGGGCCTCCATCGTCAGCGGATCAATTGCGGGGCTTTCCGGCCGCGCCATGGTCGGAAGTGCGATCGTCCGAGGCGAGCCGAACCGGGCCATCCGGGTGGATCTTCCCGGCCGGATTGATCTCTATGGTCTCACGGGCGGCCGGATCATCATTGATCAGCTGTCCAGCGATGTTCCGCAAACAACGCGCCTGGACTCAGCCGGAACTCTGACCTTTCGCTTCGGCGGGCGGCTGCGAATCGACGGCGAGGTCGATGGGGATTTTCGCGGCGACGTGCCGATTACCGTCGAATATCTCTAAATCCAGCTCGCTCCTTCGAGCGGAACGCTCACCGCAAATCCATCCATTTCGGTCGAAAAGTGAACGTCTCGTTCACCAAGGCCTTCAGCAAAGCCGTAAGCGAGCAAGGTTAATAGGCGGCTCTGGATGGAAGGAGCTGTGACGGCTCGGCCAGCCAATGCTTGGAACCAATTAGGGGAAGTTTTCATGTTCAAGATGCTGCGTGTCGCTTCGCTTGCGACCCTCGCCGCCGTTGCCGTCGCCGCCACTCCGGCCGCTGCTGCTCCGGTCGCTGCTACTCCTCAGGCCGTCGCCAAGGCGCGGATCCTGCGTCCGCTCACCCTGACTCGGGTCAGCGACCTTGACTTCGGAACCATCGTGCTGGGCACCGGCACCTGGTCCGGCTCGGTCGTGTCGATCACCAACGCCGGTGTCGCCAGCTGCGGCGCCAATCTGACCTGCACGGCTCCGGCCGGCGGTTACAAGGCTGCGGAATATAACGTCACTGGAACGAACAACGCGACGGTGACCATCTCCATTCCGGGGTCGGTCACCATGACCAATGCGACCAGCGACAATCTCTCGGTCAGCCTGAACAACGCGCAGACCTCGCTGGTGCTGACCAACTCCGGCGCCCCCGGCAACAATTTCGCGTTCGGTGGGTCGATCACCCTCGCGTCGAATACTCCGGACGGAAGCTATTCCGGCAACATCAACGTCACTGTCGACTACTGATTTGCACGTTTCGCGGCTGCCAGTCGGCCGCGGCTCTAGACCAGACGATGGGCCTGCCGAGCGATCGGTGGGCCCATTTTCTTTTGCACCTGCGCAGAGTGGCGATGGTTAGCTGAAAAATAACCAATCTCGAGCAAAACCCCAGGTCAACGCTCCGTTCTGGAGCATGCGTGGGGAAAATTTACATGATTGCGTTTCGGGTCGCGGCATTCGCTCTTCTGATTGCGCCATTTGGTGCACCACAACCGGTGCTTGCTGGTGTGGGGGACCTGCTGGTCGCGCCGACCCGGCTGGTGCTTGATCGCGGCCGCGGCACCGAGGTGATCCTCAACAACATCGGCGAAGAAGAGGCGACGTACCGAGTCTCGGTCGAGCTCCGGCGGATGACCGAATCGGGCGATCTGACGGAGGTGACGGAGCCGAACGCTCGCGAACAGGCTGCGCAAGGCATGATCCTTTATGCGCCGCGCCGGGTGACCCTGCCTCCAAACCAGCCGCAATCGATCCGCATCTCTGCGCGGGCGCCCGCTGGGCTGGCCGATGGGGAATATCGCGTTCACCTGCTGTTTCGGGCGGTACCGCCGCCGCGGCCAGTCGCGGTTCCCACCGGCGAGCAGAAGGGCGTGTCGATTTCCCTCACACCGATTTATGGCGTGACCATCCCGGTGATCGTCAGACTCGGCAATCTCCAGGCGAAGGCTGGCATTGCCGATGTCCATGTCGGCAAGTTCAATGGCAAGCCCGCGCTTGCGTTCAATCTTTCGCGCGACGGCGAGCGGTCGACCTTCGGCGAGATTCGTGTGCT
>CAMLKX010000150.1 GCA_946480515.1 uncultured Sphingomonadaceae bacterium
AGCTCCGCAAGCAGATCGAGCAGATCATGGCGCGCACCTCGGGGCTCGCCATGATCTGCTCGATCTGCTTGCGGAGCTGCGTGCCGTAGGCCTCGCGCTCCTTCGCGCTCACCGGCGAGAACGCGGCCGCCGTGGCGAAGGCGATCGCCGGCAACCAACTGATCAAGTGCAGCTGGTACGGATCGGATCCCTATTGGGGGCGCATCCTCGGCGCCGCCGGATCAAGTGGAGCCGAGTTCGACAGCACGCGTGCCAGTGTCTCTTACGGCGGAATCCTCGTCGCTGAAGGCGGCATTGAGATCGCCCACGATCAAGCGGCCCTCAAGGCGCACATGAGCCAGCCGGAAATCGTCATCACCGTCGATCTTGGGCTCGGCAACGGCACTGGCCGTGCGGTCGGGGTCGACCTCGGCCCTGGCTACATCAAGGAAAATATCCAGACGTCATGACTGCACCCAACGAAACGGCCGCCTTGCTGATTCAGGCCCTTCCCTACATCCGCCGGTTCGCCGGCAAGACCCTGGTCGTCAAGGTCGGCGGATCGCCGATGACCGACCCCGAGCGCGCCCGAAGCCTGGCCAAGGATATCCTGCTGCTGCACAGCGTCGGCATCCGCTCCGTCCTGGTGCACGGCGGCGGCCCGCAAATCGACGCGCAGATGAAGGCGGTCGGCAAGGCTCCGGAGTTCCGCAACGGCCTGCGAGTGACCGACTCCGAGACGCTGGACATCGTGCGCATGGTCCTGGTCGGCAAGATCAACCGGGAACTGGTCAGCGCGGTCAACGCGATCGAGCCGGTCGCGGTCGGGGTCGCTGGGGAGGATGCGCACCTGCTGTCGGCTGAGCCGGTCGATCCGGAGCTTGGTTTCGTTGGTCGCGTCGTGGAAGTGCGCGCGACCCTGCTTCACGCTCTGCTGGATGACGGTTTGATCCCGATCGTCTCGACGGTTGGCGCGAACCGCGACGGCCAGCCGTTCAACATCAATGCCGACGATGTGGCGAAGTCGCTCGCGGTAGCGCTGCAGGCCGAAAAGCTCATCTATCTCACCGGCGCTCCAGGGCTGCTGGAGGATCCCAACAACCCCGCAAGTCTGATCCACCGACTCTCCACGCGTGAAGTGCGCGAGCGGATCGCGCATGAGTCGGTGACCGGAGGAATGATCCCCAAGCTGACCGCCTGCGCCGAGGCTGTCGAAGGCGGCGTCGGCAGCGCGCACATCCTCGACGGGCGCGCCGACCATGATCTGCTGGTGGAGCTGTTTACCGACAGCGGGATCGGGACGATGGTCACCAACGGAGCGCAATGAGCGGCTTGAAGCAGCGACGCCAGCGGATGATCGCCGACTGGCTTCGCGACGGGCCGCTCGTCAGTCAGGAAGAAATTGTCAGCCGGCTGGCGAGTGCGGGCTTCGAAGCCACTCAGGCGACCGTCTCACGCGACCTCGATGAGCTCGGCGCCGTCAAATCACGCCACGGCGGTTACGCACTGCCAGAGCGGCCCGAGGGCGACCGCGCGGCTCAGCGGCTGGCCCGCGCGTTGGCCGAATGGTCCCTGTCGATCGAGACCGCCGGCAACCTCCTGGTCATCCGGACTCATCCGGGGTCGGCAAATTTGGTCGCAAGCGCGCTCGACGCTGCGCAAGTTGAGGGGATTGCCGGTACCATCGCCGGCGACGACACGATCTTTGCGGCCGTTGCCGATGGATGGCTGACCGATCGCGTCGCAGGGCAATTACGGCAATTCAGAACCGGAGGTTGAGGCTGTGCGTGACAGGATTTGCGCTCCTGGACGCGACTGTAGCGGCATTGGCGGCCTGTCAGCAGGAGGCCGAACAGCCGGCGTCGCCGCGACCGAAGATTCAGGTGCAGGGCGAAGGTCAGAAGCAAATGCACCGCTTCAACGACCTCAACCGCGCGATCGCGCTCAAGCGCGCCATCTCTGCTTCCGGCCAACGCTGCCGCCGAATCACCGAATCCGGCTACGTCGCCGAATATGGCAATTTGTCGATGTGGATGGCGCGCTGCGAGGACGGCCGCGACTGGTCGATCTTCATCTCACCCGACGATTCGGCGCAGGTTCGGCCCTGTGCGGATCATGCGCAGCTCAAGCTTCCGGAGTGCAAGCTGGCCAAGCGGCCGGCCGCCTGATCAATCGCAGCTGCGGGTTTCCTTATACTCGCCAGCCGGGCTGCGTTCCTTGACCGTGGTGCAAGTGCCCTGCTTGGTGACTTCGCGCCAGCTTCCATCGGCGTTGCTCTGGCGGTCGGCCTTGGGCACACGTTTGCCGTCCCGGATTTCCCAATTCCAGGATTTGGGAGTGGACTGGCTGGCGCTGGCCTGGGTCGGATCGGGTGCCGCGCGAGCGGCACTGCTCCAGCCGACCGCCAGGACAGCGACGCCAAGCACGGCAAGAGCCGCCAGCGAAGACATTCGGATCGAAGGTGTCATCATGGCCGCGCTTATAGCAGAAACGCGCTTAACCCGCGATGAAATCAGGCTTAGCCTTGGCGCGCCTTGAAGCGGCGGTTCGTCTTGTTGATGACATAGGTCCGGCCGCGACGGCGAATCACCCGGCAGTCGCGGTGACGCGACTTCAGCGACTTCAAGGAATTACGAATTTTCATGGCCGGGACGCCGTCCTGTCGTGTTCAAGTTATCGATGGAAGTTGGGCGCGCTCCTATGGGGAGGAGCGGGCGAAGTCAACCTTGGGTTCGGCGCGCGGCTGGCCCGGGGCGAAGAGGTCACCGAAATAGTTGCCGCGATACCAGCGCGGCCGCTGCGGATTGTTGGCGAGTGCAGCGCCGATCCGGTAGTTCAGTTGGGCATAGCGCGCGGCTGCCGCCCAGTTGATAGGCTGCGACAGATCGTCTTTCGGGGTGTGGTAGATGCTGGCAAAGAAATGGTCCCAAGCGGCCTTCCCGCCATTCCCATAGCCGGTGAACAGGAGGATCGCTGGGATGCCGCGCACGACGAAACGGTAGTGATCGGACCGAACGAAGATCGATTGCTGGGGCATCGGATCAGGGCTGACCGTCATGCCGAGGGCGCGTCCGGCAGCGGCGACCGTCTGCGCCACGGTCGAGTGGTCGGCCCCGAATGCGATCACATCGTTGAAGTCATACAGCGGAACCGGCATGTCCAGGTCCACGGCGGCGACGATCTGCCCGATCGGGACAGTCGGGTGGGCGGCGAAATAGTCGGCGCCAAGCAGCCCCTTCTCCTCACCCGTATTGGCGATGAACAGGATCGACCGGCGCGGCTTCTTGGCCGACGCAACGAATTCCCGCGCGGCTTCGAGCATCGTTGCGACGCCCGCCGCATTGTCGAGCGCGCCATTATAGATTGCGTCTTCGCCCGGCTTGGCGTCACGCTTCACGCCAAGGTGATCGAGATGCCCCATCAGCACGACATATTCGTCCCGCAGCCTGGGGTCTGATCCGGGCAGGAGGCCCAGCACCGCGGGACTGGTGAATTGTTGCCAGCGGCTCTCCGCCTTGATCGCCAGCCGTGCGGGCAAATCGAACGACGCCGGTTGCCCGGCCCCGGTCGCCTGTCTGCGAACCGCGTCCAGCGACAATCGCGCCCCGGCAAACAGGCGCTGGGCGGTTTCTTCGGAAACGGACAAACGAACCCGTAACAGTGGCGAGGCACTTCCGGCCCTGCCCTTCGCGTCCACCCAATCGACTACCGGCGTGCTGACGGCAGAGGTCAAAGCCTGCGGGTTGTCACGGGCTGATCGGCTGATCGTGATTGACCCGATCGCTCCCGAAGCAGCGATGAGATGCTCTTTCCACGACGAGAGATGCGCTCCCACATCGGTCGGGAGGCCCGCGGGGACGCCTTCCAGCACAACCGCAATCTTCCCGCGCATGTCCAAGCTGCGAAAATCGTCGAGGCCGTAGCGGTGGTCTTTGAGGCCATAGCCAACGAACACCAGCGGGGCCTCGAGATTGCGGTGCTGCTCAAACAGGCTTGGGCGGACGGCCGCATCGACGCCGGACCGGAGCGATTTGCGGCGGCCACCCGCCGTCAGGACCAGCTTGGGCACGCCCACCGTGGAAGCGCTGCGAAACGGGACATGCTGGTACCAGCCCCGCGCTTCGCCTGCCGGCGTAAGCCCGATCGCGCGAAATTGCGCCGCGACATAAGCAGCGGCGACCGCATGGCCGCGCGTGCCCGTCTCGCGGCCTTCGAGCAGATCATCGGCGAGGAACGCGACATCGGCCCGAATACGCTCTGCTGCACCCGATTCCACCTGACGTGCGGGGGCCGCACCGGTCAGAGCGGCCGCGACGAGCAGCAAGAGAAGGGGCTTGATCAGGCGATCATCCCGCGGCCAGCGATCGCTCCCATGCCAGCGCATGAGACACGATCGTGTCGAGGTCAGCAAAGCGCGGGGACCAATCGAGTGCCTCGACCAGCGCGCCATTGCCCGCGATCAGCTTGGGCGGGTCCCCCGCCCGCCGCGGCTGTTCGCGCCGTTCGACCGGCGTACCGGTGATCCGGTCGAGCGCGTCCAGCACCTCGCGAACCGAGTGACCGCGCCCGTAGCCACAGTTCAGGACGAAGTTGCGGCGCGGCTCGGCGATTAACGCGCGCAGCACTGCGACATGCGCCGCGGCCAGATCGCTGACATGGATATAGTCCCGAATGCAGGTACCGTCCGCGGTTGGGTAATCGGTTCCGAAGATCTCGACATGGCTGCGCTTGCCGGCCGCCGCCTCAACCGCGACCTTGATCAGGTGTGTCGAGCCCTTGCCGGCCTGGCCGGATCGACCCTGCGGATCAGCCCCGGCGACATTGAAGTAGCGCAGGGCGGCGTAGTTGAAACCATAGGCGGCCGAGCAGTCGGCCAGCATCTGCTCGGTCATCCATTTGGACGCGCCATAGGGGTTGATAGGCGCCTTTTCCGCCTGTTCAACGACCGGCACCTCGGCCGGAGCACCATAGACTGCAGCGGTCGATGAAAAGA
>CAMLKX010000151.1 GCA_946480515.1 uncultured Sphingomonadaceae bacterium
CCGTCTCAAGGGACATTCCCTTGGCGCGCGACGGCGGCTCACACCGACGTGACCCTGCAACAGGGGCAGAGCGGCGGTTCAGCGCCGCCGCCGCTCTACGATCGCGCCCGCGCCGAAGCGGCTAAGGCGTAAGGAGAGTATAGGAAATGCCCAAGCGCGTCCTCACCGGCACCGTGGTGTCCGACAAGGGTGACAAGACCGTGGTGGTCCGCGTCGAGCGGCGGGTGAAGCACCCGCTGTACGGCAAGATCATCAAGCTGTCGAAGAAGTATCATGCTCATGATGAGGGCAATGCCTATCATGTGGGCGAACAGGTGCGCATTCAGGAGTGCGCCCCTGTCAGTAAACTGAAGAGCTGGACAGTCGTCGAACGGGTCGGCGCGGCACCTGCCGCGGTCGACGCGGTCGAGGCCTGACGGCGCCATCGAGTAGGTAGAAGGGTCGAACCATGATCCAGATGCAGTCCAACCTGGACGTCGCGGACAACAGCGGCGCCAAGCGCGTCCAGTGCATCAAGGTGCTGGGCGGCTCCAAGCGCCGCACCGCCGGCGTCGGCGACATCATCGTCGTGTCGGTGAAGGAAGCCGCTCCGCGCGGTCGTGTGAAGAAGGGGGACGTTCACCGGGCGGTGATCGTTCGGACTGCGAAGGATATTCGTCGTCCAGACGGTTCGGTGATCCGGTTCGATTCCAACGCGGCGGTGCTGGTCAACAAGAACGAGGAGCCGATCGGCACCCGGATTTTCGGCCCGGTCGTGCGTGAGCTGCGCGCCAAGAAGCACATGAAGATCATCAGCCTTGCGCCGGAGGTGCTGTGATGGCTGCGAGCAAGATCAAGAAGGGCGACACGGTCGTGGTCCTGTCCGGCAAGGACAAGGGCAAGACCGGTGAGGTCGTCAGGGCGATCCCCAAGGACATGAAGGTCGTCGTGTCCGGCGTGAACGTCGCGACCCGTCACCGCAAGCCGACCCAGGTCAACCCGCAGGGTGGCTTGGAGCGCAAGGAAGCGCCGCTGCACGTGTCCAAGGTTGCTCTCGCCGATCCGAAGAGCGGCAAGGCTACCCGCGTCCGCTTCGAGGTCCGCGATGGCAAGAAGGTGCGGGTTGCCGTGAAATCCGGGGAGTTGATCAATGGCTGATGGCTACACTCCGCGCCTGAAGAAGGATTATGAGGATCGCATCGTTGCCGCGATGACCGAACGGTTCGGTTACAAGAACCGGCTTGAGGTCCCGCGACTCGACAAGATCGTCATCAACATGGGCGTTGGTGAGGCGACACAGGACAAGAAGAAGGTCGAGGCTGCTGCCGCCGAAATGGAGCGGATCGCCGGTCAGAAGCCGGTGATCACCAAGGCGAAGACGTCGATCGCACAGTTCAAGCTGCGCGAAGGCATGCCGATCGGCTGCAAGGTCACTCTGCGCCGGGACCGGATGTATGAGTTCCTCGATCGTCTGGTCACGATCGCGCTGCCGCGCGTGCGCGACTTCCGTGGCCTCAATCCGAAGTCGTTCGATGGTCGCGGCAACTATGCGATGGGTCTCAAGGAGCAGATCGTGTTCCCAGAGATCAACTATGACCAGATCGACAAGGTCCGGGGCATGGACATCATCATCACTACCACCGCCAACACGGATGAAGAGGCACGCGAATTGCTTCGCCTGTTCAACTTTCCGTTCCCGGCGGCGGACGAGCAGAAGCAGGCCGCTTAGGCGGCCCCTGGAGAACTTAAGTCATGGCGAAACTGAGTTCCGTGAACAAGAACGAGCGTCGCAAGAAGCTCGTCGCAAAATATGCGGCGAAATATGCGAAGCTCAAGACGACAGCGAACGACACGTCCCTGGACGAAACCGAGCGGCTGATCGCCCGGCTGAAGATGGCGGAGCTGTCGCGGATCATGCTTCGGGAAATGGGCAACAAGGGCCTGATCCCGGGCGTCACCAAGTCGAGTTGGTAAGGGCACCCGAATGGCGATGACCGATCCCCTGGGTGACATGCTCACCCGCATCCGCAACGGCCAGCAGGCGCGTAAGGATTCGATCCTGACGCCGGCGTCGAAGCTGCGCGCCCATGTGCTCGACGTGCTTCAGCGCGAGGGCTACATCCGCGGCTATTCCGAAGAACCCGTTGCCGGGCAGAAGGGCCTGCGCATCGAGCTCAAATATTTCGAGGGCCAGCCGGCAATCCAGCATCTGGTGCGGGTATCGAAGCCCGGCCGCCGGGTCTATTCGGGCGCCAAGGAGCTGCCGCGAATCCGCAACGGCCTTGGTGCCGTGATTGTTTCGACTCCCCGCGGAGTTTTGTCCGACGCTGAAGCGCGTGAACAGAACGTCGGCGGCGAGGTGCTGGCGGAGGTGTTCTGATGTCCCGTATCGGCAAGAAACCGATTGCACTCCCCGGTGGGGTCAGCGCCAATGCGGAGAGCGGCACTCTGACCGTCAAAGGGCCGAAGGGCACGTTGGCGATGCAGCTGCTCGAGGATCTCGTGAAGTATGAGATTGCCGAGGGCGAAATCCGTGTCACTCCAGTGATGGACAGCCAGCGTTCGCGTGCGGCCTGGGGCATGCAGCGCACGAATGTTCAGAACCTGGTGACGGGTGTGACTGAAGGGTTCACCAAGGTGCTCGAGATCACTGGCGTCGGCTATCGTGCCGCGGCTCAGGGCAGAAACCTGCGGCTGCAGCTCGGTTACAGCCACGACGTGAACTATCCGGTTCCCGAAGGGATCGACGTCAAAACTCCCGATCCGAACACGGTCGAGATCAGCGGCATCGATCGCCAGAAGGTCGGACAGGTCGCGGCTGAAATCCGCCGCTGGCGCAAGCCGGAGCCCTACAAGGGCAAGGGCATCAAATATCGCGGCGAGTTTATCTTCCGCAAAGAAGGCAAGAAGAAGTAAGCCATGGCGAAACTCTCTCTCTTCGATCGCCGTCGGCGCCGGGTCCGCACCGCGCTTCGTGCGCGCGCTGGTGGTAAGCCGCGCCTCTCGGTTCACCGGTCGGGCCGGCATATCTACGCCCAGGTCATCGACGATTCCGCGGGCCGCACGATCGCTGCCGCGTCGACCCTGGACAAGGATCTCAAGGGCAAGACGGCTGCAACCCGCGAGGGTGCCGCCGCTGTCGGCAAGACGCTTGCCGAGCGCGCTCGCGAGGCGGGAGTCTCGCGCGTCGTGTTCGACCGTGGCGCCTACCTTTTCCATGGCCGGGTGAAGGCCCTGGCCGATGCCGCCCGCGAAGGCGGACTGGAGTTCTAAATGGCTGACGAAAACGAAACCCCGCAGGTTGCGGCGGAGCCGGGCGAGGCCGGGGCCGAAGTCCAGGCGCAGCCCGAAGGCCGTGGCCGCGGCCGTGGCCGGGGCCGTGGTGAAGGGGGTGGTCGTGGTGGTCGCGGCCGGCGCGACGATCGCCGCCCGCGCGAGGAAGCCGGCGAAGAGCTGATCGAGAAGCTGGTTCACATCAACCGCGTCTCCAAGACGGTGAAGGGCGGTAAGCGCTTCGGCTTTGCTGCGCTGGTCGTGGTTGGCGACGGCAAGGGCCGGGCCGGGTTCGGTCATGGCAAGGCACGCGAAGTGCCGGAGGCGATCAGCAAGGCGACCGCCGCCGCCAAGAAGGCGATGGTTCGTGTGCCGCTGCGCGATGGCCGCACCCTGCACCATGACGGCAAGGGCCATTTTGGCGCCGGCAAGGTGACGGTTCGATCGGCGCCATCAGGAACCGGGATCATCGCCGGCGGTCCGATGCGTGCCGTGTTTGAAAGCCTGGGCGTGGCCGACGTGGTCACCAAGTCGGTTGGTACGTCCAATCCCTACAACATGATCCGCGCAACTTTCGAAGCGCTGAAGGATCAGACCAGCCCCCGCTCGGTGGCGCAGCGTCGCGGCAAGAAAGTCGCGGACCTGCTCGGCCGTGGTGGCCTGGCGCAGGCGGAGGCGGAAGCAACCGCCGAAGCGGTCACGGAGTAAGCGTGATGGCCAAGATCAAGATTACGCAGACCGGATCGCCGATCCGCCGTGACAAGACCCAGCGGGCTACGCTGGTCGGCCTCGGCCTCAACAAGATGCATCGCGTCGTGGAAGTGGACGAGACCCCCGAGGTCCTCGGTCAGATCCGCAAGGTGCAGCATCTGGTGAGCGTCGAACGGTAGTTCCAAGTGACGCCCTCTGCACCAGAGGGCGATAGCGCGACAAAAGCGAAAGCGAGTGCAAACGATGAAACTGAACGATCTTCGTGACAATCCCGGTGCGCGCAAGGACCGGGTCCGCGTCGGGCGGGGCATTGGCTCGGGACTGGGCAAGACCGGCGGTCGCGGCCAGAAGGGCCAGAAGAGCCGCTCCGGCGTCTCGATCAAGGGCTTCGAAGGCGGCCAGATGCCGCTGCACATGCGGCTGCCGAAGCGGGGCTTCAACAACATCTTCGCCAAGGACTTCGCCGAAGTAAACTTGGGCGCGATCCAGAAGCTGGTCGACGCGAAGAAGCTCGACGGCAAAGGCACGATCGATCACGCTGCGCTTAAGGCGGCAGGGGTTGCTCGCGGCGGCAAGGACGGCGTCCGCATCCTCGGCAAAGGTGACTTTTCGGCCAAGCTCAACTTCAAGGTCGCCGGCGTTTCGAAGGGTGCCCGTGAGGCGATCGAGAAGGCCGGGGGCAGCGTCGAGGTCATCGAGAAGAAGGACCCCGCCGCCCTGGCCGCAGCCAAGAAGGGCAGCGCCAAGAGCCGGTCCAAGGCCTGAACTCGTTATTGCGAGCGCAGCGAAGCAATCCAGCGCCATCCGGGTGCGAAACTGGATTGCTTCATCGCTTCGCTCCTCGCAATGACGGTTGCGGGGATTATATGACGCGAAGCGTCTAGGGGATCAGCACAGAATGGCATCCGCAGCCGAACAGATGGCCGCCAACATCAGCCTGTCGAATTTCGCGCGGGCGACCGAGCTCAAGAAGCGCTTGTGGTTCACGCT
>CAMLKX010000152.1 GCA_946480515.1 uncultured Sphingomonadaceae bacterium
TTGTTCTCGGCATCGTCGGACCGGAAGCTGTTCGAGCAGACCATCTCCGCGAGACGATCAGTCTCGTGCGCCGGAGTGCCGCCGCCGCCGCCGCGCATCTCGCTGAGCCGGACCCGCAGGCCTGCAGTCGCGAGCTGCCAGGCTGCCTCGCTTCCGGCCAGTCCACCGCCGATGATGTGAATGTCGAACGTCATCGGAGAGGCACTAGTCTCCGGTCCCCCGGGCGTCACCCTGAACTTGTTTCAGGGTCCATTTTGGTGAAGGGCTGCGGGTGTGTCCACATGGATGCTGAAACGAGTTCAGCATGACAAAGAAGAAGCTGCACATCTTCACGATTGGGTACGAGGGCATCACGGTCAATGATCTGATCGAAGCCCTTCAGAAGGCCGGCGTCGAGCGGGTGATCGATGTGCGGGCGCTGCCGCTGTCGCGTCGGCCAGGCTTTTCCAAGACTGCGCTGCGCGCGGCCTTGGAAGAAGTTGGGATCGATTATGTGCATCTTCGGGCGCTTGGAACCCCAGCGGAGGGTCGGTCGGCTGCTCGCAAGGGGCAGCATGCGCTGCTTGCTCAGATTTACGCCGGCCAGCTCGAACTGCCGGAGGCCGTGGTCCAGGCCGAACAGATGCGTGATCTCGCCGAGGAGAAGCCAAGTGCGTTGCTCTGCTTTGAGCGGAATGCGGAGCATTGCCATCGCTCCCTCCTGATTGAGGCAGCGATTCCCGACGCTGCGGTCGAGCATCTGCTCGCCTGATGTCCGAAATCGGCACAGTTGACCGCGTGCCGGCGCTGCATCCCTGTTAAATTTTCGTTGAACGCGGTAAGGCGAAGGCCGGATGTTGGGAGTCCCCATGTTCAAGGCGTGCGCGTATCCGCTTCTATTCTTCTGTTCGTCAGCGGCGCTGGCGCAACCGCTAGAAACCGATGTGAGCAGTCGGGCATTCGGAGGTCCGCTGCTGACCGAGCGCGGGCTTCCCGTGACCGTGACCGTTGCCCTGGTGAACATCGCTGACGCCCAGCGGATCGGAGCGCGCTGGGGCGTGGTTACCAGCACCCACCGTACGCCCGAACATAATCGGCGGGTCGGCGGGGTACCCAACAGCTATCATCTCAGCGGCCGAGCGATCGACATCGCGCGTCGCCCGGGAGTGACCCATAACCAGATTGCCGCCGCACTTCGCCAAGCGGGCTTCCACTTGCTGGAATCGCTCGACGAGGGGGATCATAGCCACTTCGCATTCGGCAGCCGCGGAATCGCGACCGAGTCGACGGGTGATCGCCTGGCCAGCGCAAAACCTGCGCGGCCAGTTCCGTTGTTCCGGACGATGGAGGATGAACGCGCTGGAGAGCTTGTTCCGTTGCCTGCCATCTACGGTTCCGCGCACGCCCAGGTTGCGCATGCTGTCGCGCAGGAACAGACAGCCGCGCAGGAGTTGCCTAAGCACGAAGTGAACAACTCAGTTCTTTCGCTGGCGACCATTGCTGCAGCCGGCAAGGCACCGCGCAACTAACAACCCTTAGGCGGGCGGCGCCCCTTCGCCGATCAGCAACTCCTCAATGTCCGGAATGGGACGGTCCGTCATCTCCTTGTTGAGTGTCAGGATGATCCGTCGCTCAACTTCCTTGTGCAACTCCTTGCGCAGCACACCCAGCGCCTTGGGCGGCGCAATGATGCACAAGTGATCGAAGTCGTTGCGAAGCGCGCGCAAGCGCAAGTCCTCGGCGACATCTTTGACCCACAAATCTTCTTCCCGCTGGTGGAAGTTGGTTTCTTCCATCGCCGGCCGATGCACTTCCGCGCCGGTCGCCCCGGCGGCGGCAGTTCCGGGCCCATCACTCTTGATCTCACGATCCTTGCGGTCTTCGCGCTCGTCATGAGCTTCGGTGCGAAGATCGATCTGGTTCTGGTCGCCCTGGTTGCGCAGGAACAGGGCCTTGGTGCCATCGGCGACAACAACAAGGGCGTGATGAGGCAGCGCCATCCGTGCGTTCTCCTGGATTGATGAGCGGAGGAACGCGGCTTGTGCTCAGGCCGTTCCGCTAGCTGTCTCCGCCAGACGCAAGATCATCGCCGATCACCGCTCCGTCCTCGGGCGCAATCTGATCCCCGGCATCGACCTCAATCTCTTCCTCGTCGCTTTCATCGATCTTGGCGACGCCGACCACATGTTCGTCCTGCGCGACCCGGAAGATCATCACGCCTTGCGTGTTGCGGCCTGCGATACGGATATCCCCGACGGTGGTGCGGATGATCTTGGCCTGATCGGTCACCAGCATCAGCTGTTCGCCCGGCTTCACCGGGAAGCTGGCGACAACGCAGCCGTTGCGCTCCGAAGTCACGATGTTGGTGATGCCCTGACCGCCGCGGTTCGTGCGGCGATACTCATAGGTCGAGCTCCGCTTGCCATAGCCGTTTTCGGTGACGGTCAGCAGGAACTGCTCCTTGTCGGCAATCTGCGCATAGCGCTCGTCCGACAGGCCCTCCGCGGATTCATTGTCCCGCCATCTGGGTGACCGCAGATAGGCTTCGCGTTCCTCCTGCGTCGTCCCGGCGCGGCGCAGGATCGACATCGAGATGACCTGGTCGTCCTGAGCCAGGCGGATTCCGCGGACACCGGTTGCAGTGCGGCTTTGAAACTCGCGGACGTCCGAGGCCATGAAGCGGATTGCCTTGCCTTGTCGGGTCGCGAGCAGAACATCATCCTCCTCGGTCAGCAGGGACACGGCGATCAGCCGGTCGGTCGGGTCGCCTCCGTCATCCTCACCGAACCGCATCGCAATTTTTCCGGCGGTCGGCACGTTGGTGAACGCATCCATGCTGTTGCGCCGGACGGTGCCATGAGCGGTCGCGAACATGATGTGGAGTCCGCCCCATTCCTGCTCATCCTCAGGGAGGGGCAGAACGGTCGAAATGGTTTCGCCCTCCGCCAGCGGGAGCAGGTTGATCATCGGCCGGCCCTTGGCGCTCGGCCCGCCCTCTGGCAGCCGCCACACCTTCATCCGGTACACCCGGCCGAGATTGGAAAAGAACAGCACCGGATTGTGGGTCGAGGTGACGAACAGGTTCGTAATCGCGTCCTCGTCCTTGGTCGTCATGCCGGAGCGGCCCTTGCCGCCGCGCTTCTGTTCCCGGAACAAGGCGAGGGGAGTGCGCTTGATATAGCCGGTCATGGTCACGGTCACGACCATGTCCTCGCGCTCGATCAGGTCTTCATCCTCGATTCCGTCCGCGGCGGGGGCAAGTTCGGTGACCCGCGGAGTTGCGAACTCCGCTTCGACCTCGTCGAATTCCTCCCGGATCACCGCATAGAGCCGCGCCCGGTTGGCCAGGATCTCCAGCAGTTCGCTGATATTCTTTGCCAAGCCCTCGAGCTCGGCGCCGATTTCATCGCGTCCAAGGGCGGTGAGCCGGTGAAGCCTCAGGTCGAGGATCGCCTTCACCTGGGTCTCGGACAGGCGATAGGTGTCACTCGTTTTTTGCGGCTCAACCGCCTCGACCAGCTCGATGTAGGGGCGGATCATATCACCAGCCCATTCACGCTGGAGCAGCCGTTCGCGGGCCTGCGCCGGGCTCGCTGAGCCGCGGATCAGCTTCACCACCTCATCGAGATTGGTGACCGCAACGACCAGGCCGAGCAGGATGTGAGCCCGGTCTCGCGCCTTGGCGAGTTCGAACTTCGACCGGCGGGTGATGACTTCTTCGCGGAACCGGACGAAGCTCTCGATGAAGTCGCGCAGGGTCAGGGTTTCGGGACGGCCACCACGCAGAGCCAGCATGTTGGCCGGGAAGCTCGACTGCGCAGGGGTATGACGCCACAGCTGGTTGAGGACCACCTCCGGAGTAGCGTCCCGCTTGAGATCGATGACAATGCGGACGCCTTGGCGGTTCGACTCGTCGCGGATGTCCGAGACGCCCTCGATCCTCTTGTCCTTGGCGGCTTCGGCGATTTTCTCGACCAGCCCGGACTTGCCGACCTGGTACGGGATTTCGGTCAGCACGATCGATCGGCGATCGTTGCGGCCTTCCTCGACCCGGTAACGCGAACGCTGGAGGATCGAGCCGCGGCCAGTCAGGTAGGCGCTGCGGATTCCGCTGGTGCCGAGGATCATCGCCCCGGTCGGGAAGTCCGGCCCTTTGACATGCTCCATCAATCCTTCGGATGTGATCGCAGGATCGTCGATGAACGCCTTGCAGGCGTGGAGAACTTCGCCAAGATTGTGGGGTGGAATATTGGTCGCCATGCCGACCGCAATTCCCCCGGCGCCATTGACCAGGATGTTTGGAAAGCGCGCCGGCAAGACCTGCGGCTCGCGCTCCGTGGCGTCATAGTTCGGTTGAAAATTGACGGTGTCCTTGTCGAGGTCGCCGAGCAGGAAGTTGGCGACCTTCGCTAGCTTGGCCTCGGTGTAACGCATGGCCGCGGGTGGATCCGGGTCCATCGAGCCGAAATTGCCCTGACCGTCGATAAGCGGCACCCGCATCGACCAGCTCTGGGTCATGCGGGCGAGCGCGTCATAGATCGCCGTATCGCCGTGCGGGTGATACTTACCAATGACGTCGCCGACGATGCGCGCGGACTTGCGGTAGGGACGGTTGTGGAAGAAGCCGTTCTCGTGGGCGGAGAACAGGATACGGCGGTGAACCGGCTTCAGGCCGTCGCGAACGTCGGGCAGCGCGCGGCTGACGATCACGCTCATCGCGTAATCGAGGTAGCTGGTCTTCATCTCCTCGACGATGGAGATGTGGGCGATTTCGCTGCGGTCTTCCGCCGGCGGTTGGGTGGCCAAGATCAATCCTATGTGGTTGAGGTGCGAGCGCGGGAAACCGCTCCCTGCGGCCTAGCAGTCCGCGCGTGCGCGCGCGAGAAGAATCATGGTTTCCCAGGCCACGCAGACAATCCCGAGACACCGG
The DNA here is from genome assembly GCA_946480515.1 of uncultured Sphingomonadaceae bacterium. The sequence continues at coordinate 4,910 of CAMLKX010000152.1, forward strand.
TTCAAACGGGGTTCAGGGCACGGAATCAAGGCTGGATGCAGCCT
>CAMLKX010000153.1 GCA_946480515.1 uncultured Sphingomonadaceae bacterium
GTCGTTCAGCAATTCCGTCAGTCGCTCGGTGAGCCGCTGGATCCGGTCCAGCAACTCCGGCGCACTGTTGAGGAGAGCGCCAAGTCCGCCGGTACTGGACGGGATGACGGGGCAGCCCTGTGGTCCAAGTTGCTCGATTGGCTGGGCGCCCTTGACCGCGCCGTCCAGCTGGATCTCGCTCACTCCCGTGAAGCCGACCCCTTTGATTTGAGCCGTGGTGCCCTGAAGAATGGGCGTGCCTTCTTCAACCTCGATCCGGACCCAGACAAACTCCGGCCGCTCAGGCAGCAGCGAAATCTGGGTGATCTGTCCGACCGGGACACCGGCGAAGCTGACGATCGAGCCTTTGTTGAGGCCGCCGACGCCCTGACTGAAGTAAACGTCGTAGCAGCGCCGCGTCCCCTGGCTGACCCCGGCGAGCCATACCGTGAAGAATAGCAGAGCCGCGAACAAGGCCAGGACCACGGATCCGACGAGGACATAATTGGATCGTGTTTCCATCGGTCCCCGTCAGTTCCTCACGCCGCCGCCGCGGCGCGGCCCCGCGGTCCATTGAAATACTCCTGGATCCATGGATGGTCCAAAGCGAGTAATTCCGCAATCGTTCCGATCGCGATCACTTTGCGATCCGCCAGCACTGCGACCCGATCGCAGATCGCATAGAGCGTATCGAGGTCATGGGTGATCAGGAACACGGTCAGGTCCAGCCGTTTCTGCAGCGACTTGATCAACTCGTCGAATGCTTGCGCGCCGATCGGGTCGAGGCCAGCAGTCGGTTCGTCAAGAAACAGCAGTTCAGGATCGAGCGCGAGCGCCCGCGCGAGGCCCGCACGCTTGCGCATCCCGCCCGACAGCTCGGCGGGATATTTGGGGCCAGCGTCCGCGCCAAGCCCGCTCATCGCGATCTTGTAGGACGCGATCTCGTCGAGCAGCGGCGGCTTGATGTGGGGGAAATATTCCCGGATCGGAACCTCGACATTCTCCGCAACGGTCAAGGTGCTGAACAGGGCGCCGTTCTGGAACAGGATGCCCCAGCGCCGGCGGATGTTCTTGGCCTCGTCTTCCGACCGGCCGACCATGTTCTCACCCAGGACCTCGATCTCGCCAGCCTCAGGGACCTGAAGACCGATAATCGAGCGCATCAGCACGGACTTGCCCGTGCCCGAACCGCCAACCACGCCGAGGATCTCACCGCGGCGAACGTCGAGGTCGAGCTCTTCGTGGACCAGTTGATCGCCGAAGCTGTTCTTCAGTCCTCTGACGGTGATGATCGGTTCGGCGTCGCTCATGTCCATCCGACCGAGCTGAAGAACACCGCGAAAACCGCGTCGATGACAATGACGAGGAAGATCGATTGAACCACCGCTGCGGTGGTCTTGAGACCGACCTGCTCCGCGTCGCCCTTGACCAGCATGCCCTGAAAGCATCCGGCGAGAGCGATGATGAATCCGAAAACGGGGGCCTTGATCAGTCCGATGTACATGTCCGTAACCGGAACAACTTCCTGGATGCGCTGGATATAGGTGAGCGGCGGAATGCCGAGACTGATCCAGCAGAAGATTCCGCCGCCGATGATCGTCAGCATCATCGAGAAGAACGACAGTAGCGGCATCATCAAGATCGCGGCAATCATGCGCGGAAGGACCAGCGATTCGATCGGAGATACGCCGATGGTGCGCATGGCATCGACTTCCTCGGTGATCTTCATCGTTCCGATCTGCGCCGCGAACGCCGAGCCGGACCGGCCCGCGACCATGATCGCGGTCATCAAGGTCCCAAGCTCGCGCACGGTGATGCGGCCGATCAGGTTGATTGTGTAAATCTCCGCTCCGAACTGGCGGAGCTGCACCGCGCCTTGCTGACCGATGACGATCCCGATCAGAAAGCTCATCAAACCGATGATCCCCAGCGCACGCACCCCAACCACGTCGAACCGCTGGACCACGGAGTGGATGCGGAAGCGGCGGGGTCGCCGAGCGACATTGGCAAAGCCGATCAGCGTTGCCCCGAAGAAGTTGATGAGGCCGAACAGGGTTCGGCCCGCCTCCATCGTGGCGAGGCCGATCTCCTCGACCGGGCGCATCATCTCGCCCTGGGTATCCGGCCGCACCTTGGCCGGCTGGTCCGCTTCCGCGACCTGATCAAGGAGGTGCTGGACCGCGGCGCTGGCGCCGATCACCTTGGCCTGGCGGTCGCGGACCGTGCGGTGGACAAGCCAGGCACCGACCGTGTCCATGCGCTTGACGTCGCTGAGGTCAATTGTGGCGCCATCGCCGATGCTGGAGAAATCGCGCTCAGCCGAGGCAGCGCGAGAGATGACCAGTGGTCCTGACCAGCGGAGCACCCGCCCGTCACTCTGTGGATCGTTGATCGCCTCGGACGCTGCCATCGCGCCATAGCTGCGCGAAAACGCCGTTTCCGGCAAGGGTGTGCCGATCCGCCATGATCTTGCCGAACTTGGTCCGTTAAAGCAGCGCCATGTCGCAGCCGCCCGACGGTCAACTCCGGCCCGTGTTCTTGACCGTCGGGACTAATCCTGCGCGGGCATTCGGGCTGGATGCGGCAACGCGCGCGCGGCGATTGGCCGCGAAAGCCGGGCTCGACTGCGCGGACACGCCTCGTGACGGCCAATCCGTCCTGCTTGCCAACCTCGATTACGCCTGGGATGCGGCCTGGCTGAAGGCCATCGCGGCGAGTCCGGGAGACGTGCTGTGCTGTCACGGCATCCCCGTTCTCGCGCATGTCCCGTCGGGCCTCGAAGCGGGTGAATTGCCCGAGACGATGCGGACGGGACGACTGTGGACCGGCGGCGAGGGACTTCGAGCAGTGGACTGCGCCGATGCAGAATTTTCCAACACCGAGCTGCGCAAGCGCGAGCGTCCGTTCGTTCTGCCGCTCGACGCCACAGATCCGGAACCGGTTGAACGCGCCGCTTATGACGCCTCTTACAAAGGGGTGACGGACGTGCTGACGCTGTATCTCTGGCGCCGCCCGGCATTCTACCTGACGCGGTGGGCGGCAGAGCTTCGGCTGACTCCGAACACGATCACATTCATCGGGTTCCTGTTCTGCCTGCTGGCGACCTGGCTGTTCTGGCGGGGAGATTACTGGCTCGGGATGGCCGCTGGTCTGGTGTTCATGGTGCTCGATACCGTCGACGGAAAGCTGGCCCGCTGCACCGGCACATCATCGAAATGGGGCAATATTTTCGATCATGGGATCGATCTCGTGCATCCGCCTTTCTGGTGGGTGGCGTGGGCGCTTGGTCTCGTTCGATTCGGAACGCCGATTGAGCCGGTCCTGCTCTCGATGATCCTCGCTGTGATCATCGTCGGTTATGTTGTGCAGCGGGTGATCGAGGGCATCTTCATCCTCCGGCACGGCATGCACATCCATGTCTGGCAGCGGATCGACAGCCATTTCCGGCTGATCACGGCCCGTCGCAATCCGAACATGATCATCCTGTTCGGAGCGATGCTGTTCAGCCGTCCCGATGTCGGACTGATGCTGGTGGCGTTGTGGACGCTCGTAAGCCTGCTGTTCCACGCGGTTCGGCTTGCGCAAGCCAATGCCCGGCGTGATCGCGGGCGGGTCGTGGTATCCTGGCTGGCATGACCAGGTGGACAGCGCTGGTGCTGGCGGGGTCTCGACCGGGCGGCGACGCATTCGCCGACAGCCATGGCGTCGCCCTCAAAGCACTGATCCCGGTTGGCGGCGAGCCGATGATCCTCCGCCCAATTCGGTCCCTGCTGGCAGCACCCGCCATTGGCCGGGTGATCGTGCTCACTCAGCGGCCGGAGCTGATCGCGCCACTCCTCTCGGCTGATGAGCGGGTGTCGGTCGAGCCTTCCAGCGGAACCATCGCGGAGACCTTGACTGCGATCTGCGCGAGCCCATCGGCCCAATGGCCGCTGCTGGTCACGACCGCCGACCATGCGCTGCTCACCCCGGCAATGATCGAACAGTTTACGGCCGCGGCCGCCGGAGCTGACGTCGCTGTGGGGATGGTTGAGCGCAGCGCGCTGCTTGCACGGCTGCCCGAGACGCGTCGGACCTGGATCCGCTTGCGCGGCGGCGCTTATAGCGGAGCCAATCTGTTCGCGCTTGGGAACCCGTCCGCCCTCAAGGCGATCGACCTCTGGCGCGGCGTGGAACAGGACCGGAAGAAGGGCTGGCGGTTGCTGCTGGCGCTTGGCCCCGGATTGCTGATCGGCGCTGTCCTGCGGCTTCGAACCATCGATCAGACAGCGAAGAAGCTGGGCCGCCGCCTCGGTCTGGCGGTCCGGCCAGTCATAATGAGCGATCCGCTCGCCTGCGTCGACGTCGACAAGCCCGACGATCACCGGCTGGTCGAAGAGCTGTTGGCGGGCGCATGAAGCTCGCGATCTATGACATGGACCGGACGGTCACCCGCCGCGCGACATACACGCCATTCCTGCTGCATTGTGCGCTTCGGCGGGCACCGTGGCGGTTGGTCTTTGTGCCGTTCGTGCTGCTGACGATGGCAGCCTATCTCCTGCGGATGATCGATCGCGCGCGGCTCAAGGAGCTCAATCAATGGATGCTGATCGGTCGCTCCATCCACCCGAAGGAATTGCTGCCTCTGGTTAATAGTTTTGCAGACGCAATGATTGCCGGCAACATTCGTCCGGGGGCGATCGGCGCCATCGCCCGCGACAAGGCTGACGGCCGGCGGCTGATCCTCGCCACCGCGTCCTATCGTCTTTACGCGGCTGCCATTGCCGAGCGGCTGGGGTTCGATGATGTGATCGCCACCGGATCGCTTATCGGACTTGATGGACGGGTCCGCTCCCGCATCGACGGGGAGAATTGTTACGGCGAGGCGAAGAAGCGGATGATCGATGGTTGGGTCGAAAAGTCGGAACTGACCGGTCGTCACGGCCATGTGCGCTTTTACTCGGATCATGCATCCGACGCACCGGTGT
>CAMLKX010000154.1 GCA_946480515.1 uncultured Sphingomonadaceae bacterium
GCTGCGCGTGGCGAGCTGCCTGCCGAGGCAATCAGTGCGATTGAACTCGCCTATCGCAACGTCACGGCTTTCCACCAGAGCAGCATGCCGGACGACATCTCCGTTCAGACCATGCCTGGCCTAACGGTTCGCAAGGTTTGGCGCGCGATGGACCGCGTCGGAATCTATGTGCCGGGTGGCAAGACGCCCTTGTTCTCGTCACTACTCATGCTCGCGATTCCGGCGAGGGTCGCGGGAGTCGGAGAGATCGTCGCCGTGACACCGCCCCGTGCCGGCGGTGGCATCGACCCGGCGATCGCTTTGGCGGCTGATCTGTGCGGCCTTGACCGCATCTGGACCGTTGGTGGAGCGCAGGCGATCGCGGCCCTGGCGTTCGGCGCGGGCGACATCCCGGCAGTCGCCAAGATTTGCGGGCCGGGGAACGCGTGGGTCGCGGAAGCAAAAGCGCTGGTTGCAAGCATGCCGGGCGGACCGGCGATCGACATGCCTGCTGGCCCCAGCGAGCTGCTGGTCATTGCGGATGATAGCGCCGATGCACGGCTGGTCGCCGCCGATCTGCTCAGTCAGGCGGAGCACGACCCGGCGGCGCAGGTGATCCTGGTTGCCACCTCGACCGGCCTTGCCGATCAGGTGCAGTCGGAAGTCGAAGGTCAGATTGACCTGCTGCCACGGGCGGAGATTGCGCGGGCATCGTTGCGCAACGCCCGCCTGATCCTGTGCGATCAGCTGAGCGATGCCGTGGAGATCGCCAACCTCTACGCGCCTGAGCATTTGTCACTCGCGGTGGATGAATTCGACGATCTGATCCCGCAAGTCCGTAACGCCGGGGCGGTTTTCGCCGGCGGAATGGCCGCGGAGAGTTTCGGCGATTATCTTGCCGGGTCGAGCCATGTTCTCCCCACCGATGGGGCGGCGCGGGCCTATGGCGGCATCTCCTGCTACAGCTTGCTGGGCCGACCGCGACCCTGGCCCGGCTGGAGGGACTGGAAGCGCACGCCCGCGCCGCGGAAATGCGCGCGGAGGTCGCATGACGAGCCTTGCCGAACGGATTGCGCGACCGGAAATCCTCGGGCTTCCGCCAGTCGATATCGCCGCCAACCAGGCGGGCGCGGCGATCGGCATGTCGATCAAGCTCGACGCGAACGAGAATCCCTATTCATCGCTCGTGGCCTGGGCCGGTGGGATCAATCGCTACCCGGAGCCGCAACCTGCCAAACTGCGGGCGGTGATAGCCGCGCTATATGGCGTTGAGGTCAGCCAACTTCTGGTCACCCGCGGCAGCGATGACGCGATTGATCTACTGTGTCGGACCTTTTGCAGTCCAGGCGTGGATTCGATTTCTGTCTGTCAGCCGACCTTCTCAGCTTACGCCCAGTTCTCGCTGATCCAGGGCGCACGAGTCATCGAAACGCGGTTGGACGAGAATTTCGACTTCTCCGCCGACAGTTTTCTCAAGCAACTTGGCGGCGAGAAATCGCTCAAGCTCGCCTTCCTGTGCACGCCGAATAATCCGACCGGAAACTCGATACCCGCAAGGGAGATTTTTCGCGTTGCCGAAGCGTTGCCAAACACACTGATCGTCGTCGACGAAGCCTATATCGAATTTTCGGACGAGCCGAGCATGACTCGAGAGATCGGGACGCGCGAAAACCTCGTCGTGCTGCGCACATTGTCGAAGGCCTATGGCCTGGCCGGAGCGCGTGTCGGCGCGCTGATCGCCGAGCAGAGCATCATTGATCTTTGCGCCCGCGCGACTCACCCCTACCCGCTTCCCTCGCTGTCGATTGATGCAGCGCTGACCGCGCTCGATCCCTCGCGCCGACCGCTCCACCAGGAGCGCATCGGTAGGATGATCGCCGACCGCGACCGGCTCGCCGCGATCATTGCCGAAGCGCCGTGGGTGAAGAACATGCGCACTGGCGCCAACTTCTTCTTCTGCGAAGTTGATGATCCGGCCGAATTGGCGGAGACACTGCGCGCTGCCGGCGTGAGAGTTCGCTTCCGGCCGAATGCTGCGCCGGGCGGCGTTCGCGTGAGCGTTGGCACCGATTCCGAGAATCAGGCGCTGCTTGCCGCGCTCGGCCTGGCTGAAGCGGATCAGGGAAGCCGCCGCGGTGAGGTTGTGCGCGACACCAAGGAGACTCGGATCGGGGTCGTGGTCGACCTTGATCGTGCGGAGCCGCGCCGGATCGCAACTGGTGTGCCCTTCTATGATCACATGCTGGATCAGGTCGCGGCGCATGGCGGCTTCTCGCTGATCCTCGCCTGCGAAGGGGATCTTGAGATCGACGCTCACCACAGTGTCGAGGACATCGCCATCGCCTTCGGACAGGCGCTGAATAAGGCGCTTGGCGACAAGCGCGGGATCGGACGGTTCGGCTTCGCTCTGCCGATGGATGAGGCGGAAGCTCAGGTGCTGATCGACGTTTCCGGACGCCCGTATTGCCAGTTCGACGGTGAGTTCAGCGCCAGTCACATCGGCGATTATCCAACCGAAATGACTGCCCACGTGTTTCGTTCAATCGCCGACAGCCTCGGCGCGGCGATCCACGTCCGCGTGACCGGCGACAATGATCATCACAAGACCGAGGCCTGCTACAAGGCATTCGGACGAGCATTGCGCACCGCCATCGCCCGAGACGGTTCCGCGGCCCTGCCAAGCACCAAGGGTGTCCTATGACCCTGGCGATCGTCAATTTTGACTATGGCAATGTCGAATCGATCCGCCTCGCCTTCGCCCGTCTCGGGATCGCGGCGGACCTGGTGTCGACTCCGGAAGAAGTCATGCGTGCCGAGCGGCTGGTGCTGCCCGGCGTGGGCGCGGCCGGGTTCGCGATGCAGCGCATCCGGGACGCCGGTCTCGAACAGCCGCTCAAGCAATTTGAACGCCCGCTGCTCGGGATTTGCCTCGGCATGCAGCTGCTGTTCGAGTCGAGCGATGAGGCTGATGCGGAGTGTCTCGGATTGATCCCCGGACGGGTGAGCCGGATGACGTCGGAGCCTGGCCGCCCGGTTCCCCATATGGGCTGGAGCAAGCTTGAGCAGGTCAGTTCCGGCCTCGGTCTGAGTGATGGCGATTATGTCTATTTCGCGCACAGCTTCGCTTGCCCCAACAGTGCGGCGACTGCCGCAGTGACCGACTATGGACAGCGGATCCCGGTCGCGGTGCGGCAAGGCAATCTGACCGGCGCGCAATTTCACCCCGAACGCTCGGCCGAGCCGGGCGCGAGCTTCTTGAAGGCGTTTCTCGAGCAATGATCATCTATCCGGCGGTGGACCTGATGGCGGGCCAATGCGTCCGCCTTCGCCAGGGCGACTTCGACGACCGCACCAGCTATTCGAGCGATCCGGCCGCCGCCTTGCGCGGCTTCGCCGATGCGGGGGCAGAATGGGCGCACATCGTCGATCTCGACGGTGCGAAAGCCGGCAAGCCGGTACAACATGATCTGATCGCTACGCTTGCCGCACACGCCCCGCTCAAGCTCCAGGTTGCCGGCGGGTTCCGGGCTGCGGATCAAGTCGCGCGGATGCTCGACGCCGGGGTTGGGCGGGTGGTCATCGGCAGCCTTGCGCTCAAGGACCCGGAAGCCACACGCGCGCTGTTCGACAGGTTCGGAAGCGAGCGGATCACCCTCGCTCTGGATGTGTCGATCATTGATGGTCAACCGATCGTCGCCGGACATGGCTGGACCGAAAGCAGCGGCCGAACCCTTGCCGACGTGCTGTCAGACTATCCCGACGCAATGCATCTGCTGGTCACCGACATTGCTCGGGACGGGATGTTGACCGGGCCCAATGTCGCGCTGATCGGCCAGCTCGCCCGTGACTACCCGGGCCAGCAGGTGCAGGCGTCGGGCGGTGTCGCGCAGCTGTCCGACATTCCGGAACTGGTAGCCGCCGGTGCCGCTGGAGCGGTCATCGGCAAGGCGATCTGGGAAGGGCGGTTCACGGTCGAGGAGGCGGTGACGAATGGTTGCGCGTAGGATCATTCCCTGCCTCGACGTGAAGGATGGCCGCGTGGTCAAGGGTGTCCAGTTCCGCGACCATCGCGACGCCGGCGACATCATCGACAACGCCTTGCGCTATCGCGACGAGGGCGCGGACGAGCTGGTGTTCTACGACATCACCGCCAGCGCCGAGGGACGCGGGCTGGACATCGGGTGGATCAAGCGCGTCGCAGCGGTAATCGATATCCCCTTCGCGGTGGCTGGCGGAATTCGCGGTCGCGATGCCGCTGCGGCCTGCCTCGACAATGGCGCGGACAAAGTGTCGATCAACTCCCCGGCACTCGAACGGCCGGACCTGATTGACGAGCTGGCGGACGCTTTCGGAAGCCAGTGCGTGGTCCTTGGAGTCGATAGCTTGGCGCGTCCAGACGGCTATGTGGTCAAGCAATATACTGGCTCGCCGGATGCAATGCGTGATGCTGGACGGCGCACGCTGGAATGGATCGTCGAAGGTGTTCAACGCGGCGCTGGCGAAGTCGTCCTGAACTGCATGAGCAAGGACGGCGTGCGGACCGGCTATGACATTGCCCACCTGACCGATGTCGTGAACGCAGTAAACGTGCCGGTGATCGCGTCAGGCGGCGCTGGCGAGCCCTCGCACTTCCGCGACGCGTTTGCCGCCGGCGCAAGCGGTGCACTCGCCGCCACCGTATTTCACGACCGGCTGATCGCCATTCCCGATCTCAAGGAGTATCTGATCTCATGCGGGATCGAAGTTCGCCCCTGACGCCCGAAAATGCGGCAACCCTCGACTGGTCGAAGTCCGATGGCCTGCTGCCGGCAATCGTCCAGGACATTGCGACCGGACAGGTGCTGATGCTCGGCTATGTCTCGCCGGAAAGCCTGGCGGCAACGTTCGAGACCGGCTTCGCCACCTTCTGGAGCCGTTCGCGGGGCACGCTGTGG
>CAMLKX010000155.1 GCA_946480515.1 uncultured Sphingomonadaceae bacterium
TCTGCACCCAATCGTGAAGGTCAGCCGAGATCGGACCGGCGAACTGCTCAGCCTCGGGTCCGGCGAGCCGGAGTCGATCATCTACCTCGAGCTCGACCGTGCCGACGCTCGCGGTCGCCAGTCCCTGTCCAACGCGATCACATCGGCGCTGGCGGATGTCCGCGCCGCCGTTCGTGATTGGCGTACAATGCGCTCCGGCTTGATCGAAGACGCGGAGTCGATCGGGACCGCGGATCCGGAAGCCGCAACCTTCCTGCACTGGCTGGCCGACGCTCATTTCACGCTTCTCGGCGATCCGCGGCTGCTGCTGCTGCTGAAGGCTCATCGCCTGTCGACAGTGCACCGCCGGGCTCCGCTCGATGTCATCCGGGTCCGCCGTACCGACGACCGGATTTCGCTCTATGTGGGCCTGTGGACCAGCGCAGCCCTGCGTGCACTCCCGGAGGACGTGCCCATCCTGAGGCAATGCCTCGAAGAGTTCCACAGGGAGCTCGGCTTCGCGCCCTCCAGCCATGCGGCCAAGGCGCTGAATCATGCGCTGTCGATCCTTCCGCACGACCTGCTGCTGTCAATTGGCAGAGCCGACATCAAGCTCGCGGCGCTGACCGCAATGTCGCTGGCCGATCGCCCGCAACCGCGGCTGATCCTGTTGCCTGGATCGATGCGCCGCAACCTGTTCGCACTGGTGTGGATCCCAAGCGAAGCCGTGTCGACCGCCCGCCGGAAAACAGTCCAGGCGCTACTCGAGCGGGAGGTCGGGGCGCCGGTCACCAGCTGGTCGGGAGAGACAGGGGATTTGGATCTCGGCTTCTTCCGCTTCACCCAGCCGATCAGCTCCAACACTGTGCTTCCAGATCCCGCCAAGCTTGAAGCTGAGCTCCGCCAGCTGGTCGGCGGCTGGTCGCCGGCGGTCGAGGAACAGCTCGGTCGGCTCGTCGGGGTGGGCCGCGCAACCCGGCTTGCGCTGTCCACTCTGCCGTCATTCCCGGAAGACTATCGCAGCCGCACCCCAGCGAGCGAGGCGGCGGCCGATATCGTTCGTCTTGCCCGGCTTGAGGGAGAGCGCCGGCGTGATGTGCGGCTCGTTCGCCGTGAGGAAGACGGCCCCGGCAGGCTCCGCCTGAAGTTTTATCGCCGTGGGCCGCAGATTTCCTTGTCGGAAGCGGTGCCTGCATTGGAGAACTTCGGGTTTCGAGTGATCGAGGAGATATCTACGCGGCTCGTCTCGCCCGACCAGGTTAGCATCCATGAATTCCTGATCGAGCTTGCCGCGGTCGATCTGACCGCCGTCCTGGAGCGCGACCGCGAGATCGAACGCGCGCTCTTGTCAGTGGCTGACGGAAGTAGCGAGAACGACCCGTTCAACCAGCTGATCCTCTTTGCGGGTCTTGAGCCCCGCCCAGTCGTGTGGCTGCGCGCCTGGTTCCGCTATCTTCGCCAGACCGGGGTCGCCTACGGCATGTCGACCTTTGTCGAGGCGCTCCGCAAGGCTCCGGCTGCGACCAGCGCCCTGATCGATCATTTCACGGCGGCTCACCAGCCCGACATCAGCGATCGCCCGAACCGGATCGCGGAGTGCCGTCAGCGTTTCGACGAAGCACTGACTCACGTGACCGGGATCGATGACGACCGCATCCTTCGCTTGTTGCGGGCCGTCGTCGACGCAACGCTGCGCACCAACGCCTTCGCACCGGATGGTCGTGAAGCGCACGCTTTCAAGATCGACAGCTCGCTCATCCCCGGCCTGCCACGCCCGATCCCGTGGCGTGAGATCTGGGTCTACAGCCCACGAGTGGAGGGCATCCATCTCCGCGGCGGTCCCATCGCTCGGGGCGGCATTCGCTGGTCTGACCGGCGCGACGATTTCCGTACGGAAATCCTCGGCCTGATGAAGGCGCAACTGGTCAAGAATGCGGTGATCGTTCCGACCGGAGCCAAGGGCGGATTTTATCCCAAGCAACTACCCTCTTCATCGAACCGCGAGGCGTGGCTGGCCGAAGGCACCGGGAGCTATGCGGTGTTCATCCGTTCGCTGCTGTCGGTGACCGACAATATCGTCGGGGATCAGGTGGAGCATCCGCCAGGGATAGTGATCCACGATCAGGACGATCCTTATCTGGTTGTCGCGGCGGATAAGGGCACCGCGAGCTTTTCCGACCTCGCCAACGGGATCGCGACGACCAACTATTTCTGGCTCGGCGACGCGTTCGCGAGCGGCGGCTCCAATGGATATGACCACAAGGCCATGGGCATTACTGCCCGCGGCGCGTGGATCTCCGTTCAACGTCACTTCAACGAAATGGGCATCGACGTCCAATCGCAGCCGATCACCGTCGCCGGGTGCGGCGACATGTCAGGCGATGTGTTCGGTAACGGCATGTTGCGATCGAAAGCCATTAAGCTGGTGGCCGCATTCGACCATCGACATATTTTTCTCGATCCCGATCCTGAACCCGAACTCAGCTTTGCAGAACGCAAGCGGCTGTTCGAACTGCCACGGTCGAGCTGGGCTGATTATGACCAAGCCAAGCTGTCCGCGGGAGGTGGAATTTTCCCGCGCAGCGAGAAGTCGATTCCGCTCTCGGGAGAAGTGCGTGCCCTGCTCGGGATCGTGGAAGACCAGCTCGACCCCGGCTCGCTGGTGCGCATGATCCTCAAGAGTTCGGTTGATCTGCTTTGGTTCGGCGGAATTGGCACCTTCGTGAAGGGGAGCAGCCAGGTAAACAGCTCCGTCGGCGATCCGATGAACGACAGTCTCCGGGTCGATGCCGCCGAGCTTCGCGTTAGGGTGATTGGGGAAGGCGCGAACCTCGCAGTCACGCAGGCAGCGCGGATCGAGTTCGCTAGCCGCGGCGGGCGCATCAACACGGATTTCATCGACAATTCGGCGGGGGTCGATTGCTCCGACAAGGAGGTCAACATCAAGATCGCGCTGAACCGCGAAATGAGCGAGGAACGGCTCGGGCTTGACGATCGCAACGCGCTGCTCGCTGCGATGACCGACGAGGTCGCCGAACTCGTGCTTGAGGACAACCGGCTACAAGCGCTTGCGATCTCGATTGCGGAGCGAGGCGGTGGCCGCGCGCTTCCGAACCATGTCCGCACACTGGAACTGCTGGAGGTCGCCGGACGGCTCGACCGGCGAGTGGAAGGAATGGATTCCAGCCGCGATCTGCTTCGCCGCGGTCCTGAAAATCGCGGGCTCACTCGTCCGGAAATTGCCGTGATGCTGTCCTTGTCGAAGCTCGCCCTGCAAGACGCGGCGGAGCAGCTGCAACTCGATGAGGAACGGATACTGGACCGCGAGCTGCTTGCAGCCTTCCCATCACAGATGCAGCAGTCGCATGCCGACGCGATCCGGAGTCATCGGCTGCGCCGGCAAATCCTCGCCACGACCGTCGCCAATCGCCTGGTCAATCGGCTCGGCCCGAGCATTGCGTTCGAATTGACCGAGGAGGAAGCCTGTCCCCTGCCGCGCGTGGTGACAGCTTTTCTCGTCGCGGAGCAATTACTGGATTTACCGGCAATCTGGACCGCGATCGACGAAGCCGCGATGTCCGAGGACGCGCGGATCGAGCTGTTCGATGCTGCAGCCCTCAGTGTCCGGGGACATATTTCCGACATTCTCGCCGCGTCGGCAGGGTCGACCATGTCAATCGGTCAGCTGTGCAGCATGTTTGAGCCTGGCCTCGACGCCATCTCCGCGATGGCGGGACAGCTCATCCGCACCGAAGTGCGTGAAGAAGCAGACTCTCGCCGCGAGCGCTTCACCGCGCTTGGAGCGAGCGAAGACCTGGTGAATGCGCTTGTGCGGCTTTACGAGCTTGACGGGGTTTTCGGTCTCGCCGCTCTTGCCTCCCGCACCAATTCGAGCGCTCCGGAACTGACCCGTGCCTACACCCGTCTCGGGGAAGCGCTTGGCCTGGACTGGGCGCAGCGGCAGCTGTCGAGGTTCGAGCCGGCAGACCAATGGGAACGGCTGCTCACCGCCGGACTGGCCCGCGATTTTGAGCAGGTGCGCATCGACTTTCTCGACCGGTTCGATCCGGGCACGCTGAATTCAGAACTTGATCGCTGGATCGCCGATCATGACCAGCCGATTGCCCAGTTTCGTCAGACCATCCAATCGTCCCGCACAGCGCCGGTCGTTACCGCCGCCATGCTCGCGCATATCACGAACCAGGCTCGCCTGCTCCTCGCCCGCGGGCATTGACCAGCAACCACTGCCGGATCGCCGATGTGAGATTGGGGATCGGGTCAGCGGCCAGGCGGTCGGAGTCGATTTTGGCGATCAGCGTGCTGATCGCGATGCCGGTCCCGCGCGCTTGCTCCTCGAGCGCCCGCCAGAAGATCGGCTCGAGACTGATCGAGGTCGCATGACCCGCGATCATGACCGAGCGCTTGACCGGAGGATGGTAGTCGGAAGCGAGCAATCTCTCCCGTCCGCTAGTACATGTGCATGCCGCCGTTGATCGACAGCGTCGATCCGGTAACGAAGCCCGCATCCTCAGCAACGAGAAACGCCACGCCCCGCGCAATTTCGTTAGCGTGACCCAGACGACCCACCGGAATTCGGGCGATGATCTTATCGAGTACGTTGGACGGAACCGCCGCGACCATATCGGTATCGACGTAGCCCGGAGCGACGGCGTTGACCGTCACACCGCTTCGGGCGCCTTCCTGAGCCAGCGCCTTGGTGAAGCCGTGAATGCCGGACTTCGCCGCGGCATAGTTCACCTGACCATATTGGCCGGCCTGGCCGTTGACGGAACCGATGTTGACGATCCGCCCGTAACCGCGTTGCTGCATGCCGTCGAACACTGCTCGGGCCATGTTGAAGCAGCCGCCGAGATTGACGTCGATGACCTCCTGCCAATGTTC
>CAMLKX010000156.1 GCA_946480515.1 uncultured Sphingomonadaceae bacterium
CTTCATCACGACCCCGAATTGCGCATTGACGACTCCGTTCCTGGCATCCTGACCTTAGGATTGCTGGTCGGCGACGCTGCGAGCACGCCCGCCGAACTGCGCCACCACCATTCCGGCCGCTTTGTGACCATCGAACACAGCAGGCTCTTTCTTGACGCTACGGGCTCAATGGCCGTGTTCTATGCGGAACATCCCGACGTTGTGGTGTGCGCCTCCAGCATCGCCCTCATCGTGCAGGTGACGGGTGCACCCACACTTGCACGCCAGCTCAAGTGGATCGGGAAGTCCATGAACTGGGACCCGAGCCCGTCCTGCCGGGCTCTCGGGTTCAAGCGCCTGTTCTCGGATCAGGCACTCGATCTGAAAAGCGGAAAGCCGCAGCACGTTCCGCGACCGCTCTTGCCGGTCAAGGGCGATCCGGGCTCGCTCCTGGCCGATTATCTCAAGCGGTACATGGAAGCGCTCAAGGCGCTGCCTGCCCCCATCTACCTTCCTCTGACTGCGGGTTATGATTCCCGCACGATCCTGGCGGCGGCGATTGCCCAGCGTGTGGAGTTTACCGCCTTCACCGATGTGCGTGGAGGGCGGAGCACGGTTGACGCCTACATCGCGCGGCGCCTCGCCCGGACTTACGGCTTCCGTCACATTTCGAATTGGCCAGGTCCCACGGATGAAGCAGGGTTGCAGGCTTACTCGATCCACACCGCCGGATGCGAAGGCGACACCGGTTCAACGAAGATTCGCGACCGGCTCTACGATGTCGTGCCGCAAGGAGCGATCACTCTTAGTGGCGGCGTGTTCGAGGTCGGTCGAGTCTATTACGGCAAGCGGCTCGGCTCCATCGACTTCGAAGATCCGAAGCGCGCCGCGCTGGCGATTGCAGCAGAGTTCCTCACCCAAGACAGCTCGGTCGTAGAGGCGCTTGAGCAATGGATCCTGTACCGGCAGATGCATCCAGTCACCGGAATGAGCATGGTCGAATTGTTCTACCTGGATCAACGTCTCGGCGGATGGGCTTCGGCCAATCGCCAGTCGTCAGACTCCACCGGATTGAACGGGCTCACGCCCATGAATTCATGGGAGGCCATCTCGATCCTGCTTTCCGTGCCAAGCGACAAACGCGCGAATGCAACGGTCCAAACCGACGCCAAGGAGCTTCTCCTCCCCGGGATCATCGCGGCCGAACGTCTCAATCCGCGCTTTCCTCACGATCTTCCCGGTCGTGTCAGCTTCTGGGCTCAGGGGATCTTCAGGGGGCGGTGAGTCTCGCCACGGAGTGCGTTTGGTTCCGCCAGAAAGCGGACGATTGATCTTGACCCGGATCGTTACGGCTCCTCAGCGCGTTTGGTCTTGCCGTGAAATGTAACAAGAGGTGTGCAAGTGGAAGGAAAGGCCCGGCTGGGCATTGATGGTCTTGATGATATCACGGTTGGTGGGCTCGATCGCGGACGGCTGTTCCTTCTGGAGGGGAGTCCGGGCACCGGCAAGACGACGATTGCGACGCAGTTTCTGATTGCCGGCGCAGAGGCCGGGGAGCGGGCGCTGTACATCACCCTGTCGGAGACGGAGGATGAGCTTCGTGCCGGCGCGGCTTCGCATGGGTGGCAACTTGACGGTATCGATATCTTCGAACTCGTGCCGCCCGAAAGCCTGCTTGACGACCAGCAGCAGCAGAGCCTGCTCTATTCGTCCGACCTGGAACTCGGTGAGACCACCAAACGCATTTTCGCGGTGTTCGAACAGGTGAAGCCGGAGCGGGTGGTGCTTGATAGCCTGTCCGAGATCCGCTTGCTCGCCCAGTCTTCGCTGCGGTACCGGCGGCAGATCCTGGCGCTGAAGCATTATTTCGCGAGAAGCGGGGCGACCGTGCTGATGCTTGATGACCTGTCAAGCGAAGCGAATGACCGGACGATGCATAGCGTTGCCCATGGCGTGATCCGGCTTGACGAACTCTCCCCCGAATATGGTGCGGAGCGCCGCCGTCTGCGGGTCATCAAATATCGTGGCCAACGCTATCGCGGTGGTTACCACGACTTCGTGATTGAGACCGGCGGGGTGAAAGTCTTCCCGCGGCTGGTGTCTGCGGAGCATCGCAGGGAGTTCGCCGGAGAGACACTGGCAACGGACACGAAGGAACTCAACGCCCTGCTTGGCGGCGGGATCGAACGGGGTTCCAGCGTGCTGATCCTCGGTCCTGCGGGGACGGGAAAGTCCCTGGTCGCGCTCACCTTCGTCGCGGGAGCAATCCGGCGGGGCGAGCGCGCGGCAATGTTCGTGTTCGACGAAGAACTGGGGCTGCTGATCGCCCGTGCCAAGGGTCTTGGCATCGATCTTCAAGCCATGGTCGACGAAGGCAACCTGGTGCTCGAGCAGATCGATGCTGCCGAGCTCACGCCGGGCGAGCTTTCCGAACGCATCCGGCGCTGCGTCGAGGAGTACAGTGCCCGCACTGTCGTGATCGACAGCCTCAATGGATATCAAGCCTCCATGCCCGGCGAGCAGGCACTGATCCTGCACATGCATGAGCTGCTGCAATATCTGAACCGGCAGGGCGCCTCGACGTTCCTGACCGTGGCGCAGCATGGCCTCGTCGGCGACATGAAAGCGCCGGTCGACGTGACCTACCTTGCGGACACTGTTCTGCTGCTCCGCTACTTCGAGGCGTTCGGCCGCGTTCGGAGGGCAATGTCGGTAATCAAGAAGCGGACAAGCGCGCATGAGGACACGATCCGCGAATATCGCATCGACAGCCGCGGGATTACGGTGGGTGAACCGCTGACCGGCTTCCAAGGGGTGCTGCGCGGCGTACCGGAGTTGGTTGACGAGAATCCCACGCTGCTGGAGGCGCCCGCCAAGTGAGCGGGATCTCGTCGGACCGCGCGCTGATCCTCGCGCCCAACGGACGTGACGCAGTCGTCGCGCGCGACATGCTGGCTGAAGCCGATATTCGCGGGAAAATCATCGGATCGATCCCGGAATTGGTGGACGAGCTTGAGGCAGGCGCCGCCTGCGGCATCGTCACTGAAGAGGCGGTGAGCTCGACGGACCTGCACGAGCTCTCCAAGTGGCTGGATCGCCAGCCGGAATGGTCCGACTTCCCGTTTGTGCTCCTGACGCAGCGTGGCGGCGGACTGGAGCGCAATCCTGCGGCCGCCCGCTATCTGGAGCTGCTGGGAAACGTCACCTTCCTTGAACGCCCGTTCCATCCGACGACGTTCGTCAGTCTGGCGCAGTCGGCGCGCAGGGCGCGGCAGCGGCAATATGAGGCGCGCGCCCGGTTGCAGGAATTGAACCAACTGGCCGCCGATCTTGAGCGCCGAGTTGAGGAGCGGACCGCCGAGCATGAGGCTGCCATGGCGCAGCTGCACGAGGCCCAGAAGATCGAGACGCTCGGGCAGCTCACCGGGGGAGTCGCGCACGACTTCAATAATTTGCTGACCCCGATCACGGGGGCGCTCGACCTGCTCAACCAGAAATATGGCGGAAGCGACGAGCGGACAGACCGCTTGCTTTCGAATGCCTTGCAGGCCGCGGACCGGGCGAAGACGCTGCTTCAGCGGCTGCTCGGGTTCGCCCGGCGTCAGGCGTTGCAGACTCAGCCTGTGAACGTCGGCGCGCTCCTCACCGGAATGCGCGACCTCATCTCGAGTTCGGTTGGGCCCTCCATCCAAGTGCAGCTCCGCATCGAGGCCGATCTTCCCCCCGCGCTGGCCGATCCCAATCAACTGGAACTGGCGGTTCTGAACCTGTGCGTGAATGCACGGGACGCGATGCCCACTGGCGGGCCGCTCTCGATCCTGGCCGAGGAGGTCGCCATTGGCCCGATGGCGTCACCCCGGCTTAAGCCCGGGCTTTATCTGCGCATTTCGGTGCTGGATGCGGGAACTGGCATGGACGCCGAGACGCTCGCGCGTGCCGTCGAGCCATTCTACTCGACAAAAGAGTTTGGTCGCGGGACCGGGCTTGGATTATCGATGGTCCATGGGCTCGCCGCGCAGCTCGGCGGCGGATTCATGCTCACCAGCGCTCCCGGGGAAGGGACTCGGGTCGACTTATATTTGCCGGTCGCAGCGGGCATGGCTCCGGCGGAGCGGCAATCCCCCTCGCAGCAGGTGCGACCGTCGGGGCGTTTGCTTCGAGTGCTGCTGATTGACGATGAGGACCTTGTCCGTGCCGCGACTGCCGACTTGGTCCGCGACCTTGGGCATGAGGTGATCGAGGCAAGCAATGGCACCGAGGCGATTGCTCTGCTCGAGGACGGCCTTTCCGTCGATCTGGTGGTTACCGACTACATGATGCCCGGCTTCAACGGCGGCCAGGTGGCGGCGCGTCTCGCCAAGTCGCATCCCGAGCTGCCGGTCCTGCTGATCACCGGCTATACGGGTCCAACCGAGGACGTCTTGCACCTACCGAGGCTAGCCAAGCCATTCGGCCAGCGTGAGATCGCAAGCGCGATTGCTGAGGTGATGGCCAGCGATGAAAAGGTCGTCCAGCTGCGCAGCCATCAATCCAAGGATCGGCGCTAAAACTACGAGATGGCTCAGGCCGCCGCGAGTTCGAGTGCCGCTCCGCCGAGGCTGTTCGGCAGGGCGCCGGTGATGGCTACGTCGAGCATCGCGCCAATCGGCGCATCGGTGGTCACGAACACCGACTGAAGCCAGGGTGATTTGCCGATCATCTGGCCGGGTTGGCGACCCTTGCGTTCGACCAGGATCGACAGCTGCTTGCCAACCGTGCCTCTGTTGAAGGCAAGACTGTGCTCAGCGAGCCGCTGTTGCAGCCGCTGTAGCCGTTCATCCATCACCGCTGCGGGAATGGCACCGTCCATCGTTGCCGCCGGAGTACCCGGGCGCGGCGAATATTTGAACGAATAAG